>SABI01000689.1 GCA_009929055.1 Spirochaetia bacterium
ATATATGAGAAAACTTGTAATTGTTGAGTCGCCAAATAAGTGCGAAACTATAAAAGAGATTTTAGGTCCTTCTTTTATTGTTATGGCATCTGTTGGTCATATTTCTGAAATTAAGAACAGTGGTCTTTATAATATGGGAATTGACCCTGAAAATAAATTCAAAGCAGACTATGTTGTGTCCCCTGATAAGAAAGATGTTGTCAGCAAACTAAAAGAGCAGGTTGAACTTGCTGATGTTGTCTATATTGCCTCTGACCCTGATAGAGAGGGTGAAGCAATTGCATGGAGTTTGAAGAAGTTCTTAAAGATATCAAATGACAAATATCAGAGAGTTACCTTTCATGAAATTACAAAAAAGGCTGTTTTACAGGCATTTGAGAATCCAAGAAAGATTGATGACAATCTTGTTAGTGCCTCTCAAGCAAGACAGAAACTAGATAAAATAGTGGGCTATCGTCTGTCACCAATTGCTAAAAAGCAAGTTGATGCTAGAAGTGTTGGTAGAGTTCAGAGTGCTGGACTTAAATTAATTGTTGATAGAGAGAATGAAATAAGTAATTTTATAATAGAAAATTATTTTGACCTATCTCTTTTATTCAATAAGCATGACACAGATTTTAAAGCAAAATACTTTGGAACAATTGAAAAAGAAGTCAAGAGACTAAATACAATTGAGGAAGTTGAAGACATTGTTAATGACTGTAAGAAGACAAATACATATAAAATAGATTCTATTGGAACAAAAGAGAAGTACAGTAATCCTAAACCTCCATTTACTACCTCCACATTTCAACAAGAAGTCTCAAGCAAACTTGGCATTGGTGTTAAACAAGCAATGTCATATGCCCAAAAACTCTTTGAAGGGCTAGATGTTGATGGCAAGCACATTGGTTTAATAACTTATATTCGTTCTGACTCCGCAGAGTTTTCACCAGATTTTTTACCTATTCTTGAGAATCATGTCAAGCACACTTATGGTGCTAAATATTACTCAGCAGTAAGAAAAGCAAAGAAGTCAGAGAATGCTCAAGAGGGCCATGAGGCGATAAGACCAGTTGATTTAACAATGACACCCGAGGGACTTGCAAACTTTATTGATGATAAGAATCTTTTAAAGGTGTATGATATTATCTACAAGAGAACAATTGCTACTG
>SABI01000690.1 GCA_009929055.1 Spirochaetia bacterium
GTCATCAAAGCCAGTACGTATAAGGAAGATTGACCTTTAGGAAGGTATAAGTTATAGCCTGAATAAAGTTACCCCCCTCTACGTTGATTGTGGAGGGGGAAATTTTTAAAATTTTTTTTATAAGCCTGCGTAGGGGTTCCCTACTAGGCAAGAGGGGGGGGCAATTAGGGGGATGAAGGCAAGGCAGGGCAAAGTCAAGGTCAGGGTCAAAAGACAGTTGTGAACTTTTGTTCATAATGCACAAATATATTGAACTACTGTGTCCTGTTCAGGATACAGGAGATACTTGAAGCGTACCACTTCCCGCCGGACTTGGAAGGAATATTATCTGCGTTCAGACGATCCGCAATACCTCTAAGGGAGAGTGCTTGCCCCCTGAGTTCCTTTATCTTTGATATGACCTTCTGTTCTTCTGCGTTGTCTATTAATCTTTTTCCCTGTCGATCCTGACCGTAAGGTATAGGGGCATATACCTGATTGTTTAATCTCTTGTGTCTCAAGGCTTGTGTCGTTCTTTCAGAGATCAAACCTCTTTCAAACTCTGCAAAAGCACTCAGCATAGTAAACAGCATTTTGCCTGATGCTGATGCCGTGCTTATGCTTGACCCTCCCATATCCGCTAAGTGTAAGGCTACTCCTTTTTCATTCCATGCTTGTGCCGTGTTGAGAGCATCTACTGCACTTCTGAAAAGCCTGTCGAGTTTAAGGGCTATAACGTGGGACACTTGCCCGGAGTTGATCATCTTGATCAGCTTTGAACCTTCGGGTCTTTCCGCTAGGGGGATAGTGCCTGAGATTGCTTCTTCCCGGAATATTTTTACAATATCGAGACCATTTGAAATTGAATAGTCTATAAGTCTATCCTGTTGTGCTTCCAAGGATACTCCGTTCTCTTTTTGGTCAAGCGTACTTACTCTAATGTAAACTGCCGTGGGTTGTTTGTTCAGTAAATTCATAACCCCACCTCCCACATTTATTGTACAATACCGTTCAGTTATGTACAACATAAGTAAAACTACGTAAAAATTTACTTGTATTCAAGCAAGCCTGTAACGTTGTACATTATATTATGTATTTATGAACTTATGTATACTATTTAATATACTATTCTTAAACTATGGTTCATTTGTTAAAAAAGAGTGAATCCTTATAC
>SABI01000152.1 GCA_009929055.1 Spirochaetia bacterium
TGATCACAATGAGGTTATAAATCTTACAAAAATTTGTGACAAGTACCCAGTCGTTCCCCCTCCTTGCTATCCCATTTTTTGTGATGGCAGGTTCAATTATGAACTACGCTGGAATTAGTCGAAAATTGATGCAATTTGCCGATGTTCTCACCGGTCACATGTCAGGAGGACTTGCCCAAGTAAACGTACTGTTAAGTATGCTGATGGGTGGCGTCTCTGGCTCAGCGAATGCTGATGCAGCGATGCAATCAAAAATGCTTGTTCCAGAAATGGAACAAAGAGGATATGACAAAGCATTCTCTGCTGCAATAACAGCAGCAAGTAGTGCAGTCACCCCTGTAATTCCCCCTGGAATCAACCTCATTATTTATGCCCTTATTGCAAATGCAAGTGTTGGAAAGATGTTTGCAGCAGGATACTTACCTGGCGTGTTAATGACAATTACCCTTATGGTAGCAGTACACATTATCTCGAAAAAAAGAAAATATAAGCCAAGCAGAGAAACAAAGGCTGGTCCAAAAGAGATCTTTGTACAGTCAATAGATTCTATTTGGGCACTCTTATTCCCCTTTGGAATTATTTTAGGACTCCGTGTTGGTATTTTCACTCCTAGTGAAGCAGGAGCAGTTGCCGTATTTTACTGCATTATTGTTGGAAAATTCATCTATAAAGAACTCAAAGCATCTCACATAATACCAGTCTTAAAAGAGACTATATATGGAACAAGCTCAGTCGTACTCATCATCGTTGCCGCAAGTGTCTTTGGATACTATCTCAACTGGGAGAGAATTCCTCAAGCAATGACAGGGGTATTACTTAATATTACACAAAATAAATATGTTATGCTTGCAATCATAAATGTTTTACTATTGGTGATGGGGATGTTCTTAGAAGGGGGAGCTGCCCTTATTATCCTCGCCCCATTGTTAGTCCCTGTAGTAACAAACCTAGGAGTAGATGTTGTTCATTTTGGTCTTATTTGTATTGTAAATATAATGATTGGTGGAATAACACCCCCATTTGGCTCTATGATGTTTACAGTTTGTTCTATAACAGAGTGCAAGTTACAAAAATTTGTGAAAGAAGCAATTCCATTCATCATCGCTCTACTTATCTCTCTCATCCTTGTAACCTATATTCCTATTATTTCTCTTGCCCTTCCAAACCTACTTTATGGCGTGTGATGATATTTTATGTACGAGGAGAAATCGAAATGAAAATTTATGCCCACCGAGGATATAGTGGCCTCTACCCTGAAAATACTATGCTTGCTTTTAGAAAAGCTCATTTAGAGGATATTGATGGTATTGAATTAGATGTCCAACTTACGAAAGATGGAACGGTTGTCATTATCCATGATGAGAAGGTTGATAGAACAACGAACAAGACAGGGTTAGTGTGTGATTATCATATAGAGGAACTAAAAACACTAAACGCAGCAGCTCTCTATCCTCATATTATAGATTTTGAACCCATTCCCACCTTTGAAGAGTATTGCCAGTGGGTTAAAACAACTAATCTCATTACAAACATAGAAATCAAATCTGGTGTTATCTATTACATCGACTTAGAAAAAAAAGTAGTAGATATCATAAAAAAGTATGAATTAGAAGAACAGGTAATAATCTCTTCCTTCAACCACCTTTCCCTAGTAGACTCAAAGAATATTTCACCTAACCTCCCCCTAGCAGCCCTTGTTGGACACACTATGTTAAAAAATGCAGGATATTATTGTCAGAAATTTGGGTTTTCTTATTTTCACCCTAGCTATGCTTCTTTGAGTAAAGAGATAATTGAAGAATGCCACGAACATAAAGTTGCCATAAACGTCTGGACAGTAAATACGATAGAAGAAATTTCTCACTGCCTCACTCTTTCTATTGATGGCATAATTACAAATTTCCCCAAAGAAGCAAGAGAGTACCTACAGACAAATACATGATTAAATTATCCTTCATGCAATAAATTGTCCTATTTATTTTACTCTCTTTAAAAATATGCGAAATTCCCCCTTGATTTCTCATCCCATATCGACTAATCATAGAGGATATAGTGTATTGGGGGGAACGTGTGATTGACGGTGTTGCATTAGTTTATTGTGATGGATTCTTTAGTACCATGTGGGGTAAGACAGCACATGGATTAGTCAGATTTACTAAACGCTATGAGGTCTTTGGAGTGGTTGATCACACTCTTAGTGGACAAGATGCCCTATTATACCTCGACAATAAGCCTTCAGGTATTATGATATATGAAGATATCGGCTCTGCTGTAAAGAGGGCTAAAGAACTAAAAAACCCTATTACCCACTTAGTCTTTGGTGTCGCCCCTGATGGGGGGAGATTAACTGTTCAAGTAAGAAAAGATATTCTTCATGCTATTAGCCTTGGCCTCAATGTTGATTGTGGTCTCCATTATTTCTTAAGTGAAGATGAAGAGATGAAACAAGCTGCTTCCCTCCATGGAGTAACAATTCGTGATATCAGAAAAATACCACCTCGAGAAGAACTACACGGCTTTACAGGAAGAATCAAAGAGGTCTCATCTTTTAGGGTAGCCTTATTAGGGACAGACTCATGTGTGGGTAAAAGAACTACTGCATGGAAAATCATTGAAGCACTAGAAACTTCTGGTATAAAAGGTGAAATGATTGGAACAGGACAAACTGCATGGCTCCAAGGTGCTCGCTATGGAGTGAGAATGGACTCCCTTATCAACGACTTTGTTGCAGGAGAAATTGAGAATGCCATCCTTGAAGCATGGGATAATGAAAAACCCGCAATCATGATAATAGAAGGACAAGGAAGTTTAATGAATCCCCTCTACCCTGGTGGCTTTGAAATCCTCTCTGCTGGGCAACCTGATGTAATTATTATGCAACATGCCCCCAAAAGAGTTGAATACGATGGAATTCCAGGAGCTGCTATTCACCCCCTTTCAATACAAATCCAAGCAGCAGAGCTTCTTTCAGGAAAACGGGTAATTGCTATTACCATCAACCATGAAGAATTAGATCCGTCTGATATTAAAAAGGTATGTACAAAGATAGAAGAAGAGACACACCTTCTTACCATCGATCCCCTTTTACAAGATATGAAGCCTATTGTAGAACTCCTTATTTCTATGATGAAAGAAAAGAGAGGTACTAGATGAAAATTACTGCCTGTAGTGCCTGGCCTGTTACCCTTACTCTAGAAGAGCCCTTTACTATTGCCTACTCAACAACTGAAAAAGTAGTAAACTATTTCCTTAAAATAGAGACTGACTCAGGTATTACTGGGTTTGGTTGTAGTGCCTTTGATGAAGAGGTAACAGGAGAAAATGAAGAGAGTGTAAAAAATGCCCTTAATGATATCGCAATCCCCCTCCTTTTAGGATTAGATCCTCTCTCATATAGCGACATTCTTTTTAGATTAAGAGATGAGATGAAAAACTTCCCTACTGCGATGGCATCTGTTGATATGGCCTTATATGACATCCTTGGTAAAAAGGCTAATCTTCCTCTCTATAAGCTCTTAGGGGCAGGACGTAATCGTATAGCTTCAAGTATCACAATTGGAATTCTCCCAGTTGAGAGGTTGATAGAAAAAGCCCTTATGTGGAAAAAACGAGGCTATTTCACCCTCAAAATTAAGGGTGGATTGAGTGTAGATGAAGACATTGAAAAATTAATCAAAGTGAGAGAACAAGTGGGAAATGATACTCACATCTACTTTGATGCAAATCAAGGATATAGTGTAGAAGAGGCAAAACGATGTATTCTCACATTAGATACAATTCATGCTAAATTCATCGAACAACCTTGTAAAAAAGATAACCATGAAGCGTTTACCCTCCTTAAGAACTCAAAGATACGGGTAATGGCCGATGAAGCAGTATTAGGACCAGAAGATGTTGCCCTCCTTTATTCCCATGGAGGAGCCGACATGTACAATATAAAACTCGCTAAGACAGGGGGGATCCATAGAGCACTGCAACTTGATGCAGTCGCCTCCTCTATTGGAGCAAGAACTATGGTGGGGTGCATGGATGAAGCAGGGCTTGGAATAGCAGCTGCACTACACATGGCATTATCGAGTAATAATGTTGAATTTGCTGACCTAGATGGTCACGTAGAATTCATTGATGACCCATCTTACGATGCTGTGAGAATAAAAGATGGATTTGTCTATCCAAATGAGAGCCCTGGATTAGGATTTTCTTTTTAATCTATATACTCCCTTTTTTTTCATACATAACAAAAGGGAAATACTTTATCATCTCTTTTCATTCCCACATAGCACACACCACATTTATGTCTTTTTTTGCTACATAATATGTTTTAGTAGCTATATTTTGTTATTTTTCTATTTGACGTACAGTATTCTATGTGCGAAAATTAGATAGGAAAAACAAACATAAGGAGGAAGCATATGTTTGGATTATGGTCCATTGTGCCACCACTGGTAGCAATTTTATTGGCTATTATCACCCGAAAAGTGGTAATATCGTTGTTTGTGAGTATTTTGATAGGAGGGCTCATTTATTGCGGAGGAAATCCCTTTGCAGCAGTAGCGGTCACATTTGATTGGATGAAAGATGTGATGACCGATGGATGGAATGCCCGTTTCCTTGTCCTTGTTGCCTTATTGGGTATTGGTGCTGCTCTTATGTACAAGGTAGGAGGCTCTTATGCCCTTACTCGTTCACTTGAACATAAGATTAACAACCGAAAAAGAGCTCAATTCTTTGGGTATATTCTTGGAATCATCGTATTCTTTAACGATTACGTAAACTCAGTTATCACAGGAAATGCCGCAAAAGATATTAATGCTAAATATAGAGTTTCAAAAGAGAAGTTTGCCTACATTCTTGATGCAACAGCAGCACCAATGGCTACGATAGGTCCTGTTTCCGACTGGATAGGGTTTCAGGTATCATTAATTGCTGCAACCTTTGTCTCTATCTCCTTAGTTGAAACTCAACCCTATTTTGCCTTTTTAGGCTCTATTCAATGGAATTTTTATAGTGTTCTTAGTTTAGCTGCTGTTCCTCTATTTATCTTTGGTAAAGATTTTGGCCCTATGGCAAAAGCAGAGCTAAGAGCCCTAAAAACTGGTAAATTAATAGAAGATGGAGCAGTTCCTCTCTCTTCAATAGAAATGGACTTAGGAGAGCCCATTAATCAAGAGAAAGCGAATGTGTGGTTCTTTATCCTCCCATTAGTGACACTCATCGGTGTTGGAATTTGGGCTCTATGGTACACAGGGGGCGGAGCAGAAGGTAAAACTCTCATGGATGCCCTTGCTGATACTCAAGTAGATGTAGCTCTGACCTGGGCCGCATTTGCGATGGCTTTTGTCGGAATTATATTAGGTCTTATTCAAAAATTTAGTTTCAAAGAGTTAGAGGATACGGTGATGGGAGGAATACGAACAATGCTTCCTGCCCTTATCATCATGATTCTCGCATGGTCAATTGGAACTGTAACTGATGCCCTTGGAACAGCTGACTTTGTCGTAGGAGCTACACAAAACTGGATGACTCCACAACTACTCCCTTTCCTGATCTTTGTTATTTGTATGTTTATCTCCTTTAGTACAGGGACTAGTTGGGGGACAATGGCAATCATGACTCCTATTGGAATTCCACTTGCCTACACTATAGGAGGACTTCCTTTAGTACAAATTATTATTGGTTCAATTTTTGCAGGAGCAATCTTTGGAGACCACTGTAGCCCTATCTCAGATACAACCGTTATGGCCTCAATTTTTGCTGGTTCTGACCACATAGCCCATGTAAAAACACAAGTTCCATACGCTCTGTTAGTTGCTAGTATTTCAGGAGTCTTATACCTGTTATCACCATACATACGTCAAGGATGGGTCTTACTCCTCATTGGTCTTGGTGCTTTGATTCTTCTTTCTAAATTATTTGGATTTCTTTATCAAAAGAAACATTTTTCAGAAGAAGATATTGCACTCCTTGCAACTAATAAGCTTGTGAGTGGAGAGTAATTAGTTCTTCTCATAAAACATGGATCGAGTAGGCGGGAGCCTCACGGCTCCAACCTCTCACACCACCCACCGTACGGATCCGTAGTGGGCGGTTCAAGCAAATAGACTATAATACCTATCGT
>SABI01000691.1 GCA_009929055.1 Spirochaetia bacterium
TTGCCTTACATCTTCCGAATAATATTCGTTGTAACCCTCAATAACGGCTCGGAAGAATTTGCCTTCTGGAGTATCGGGTATGTTCTCCATAGCGGACATAAGCGTAACGCCGTTATCTTCAAGTTTTTTGCGGTTGTTGTTACTCACTAGTTGAGAGGTTTGAAGAGAAATTTAATGGTTGAAGACGGTCTTTCAAATCTAATCTTAACCAATAGTCAGTTTTTTTGTTGTCTTTGATTACGTTAATATAATTAACTAAAAGGTTAGGAAATCTTGCAGGAAGTACCGTGGGCTGCATTAATGTATCATCAAAGTTTGGATAAAAGTCTACGGTTTCTTTATCAAGATCCTTTAAAAGCTCTCCTGCAATCTTTGTAAGTCTTGCCTCGGTGTACCTTTGTGCAGCTGGCGGATCGCCATCGACTGAACCAAAGTTTCCGTGCCCATCTACTAGAGGCTCGTTAATAGAGAAGTCTTGCGCTAGCCTTACAAGCGCATCGTAAACAGAACTATCTCCATGAGGATGGTATTTACCTAAAACCTCACCGACAATACGTGCGCACTTCTTATGAGGATTATTATAAGTATTGGCAAGATCATTCATAGCATAAAGTATTCTTCTATGAACAGGCTTTAATCCATCGCGCACATCGGGAATTGCTCTAGTAACGTTAACGGCCATTGCATAAGAAATGAATGATTTCTTCATCTCATCTCTAACCTTAATCTCAACGACCTTAGTCTTTTCAAGCATCTCTTTAATATTTTTTACATTTTCATTGGTTTTCTTATCCATATTATACGTCCAGCTCCTTTACCATAGTGGCATTTTCTTCGATAAATTGCCTTCTGAGTTCGACATTATCTCCCATTAGCATTGAGAAAATTTCTTCTGCTTCTTGGGCATCTTCAACAGTTACTTGTAGTAGGGTTCTAGTCTCTGGATTCATAGTAGTTTCATATAATTGCGTTGCGTTCATCTCTCCAAGACCTTTATATCTTTGTAAATCATATCTTGCAGTCCCTATCGTTTCTAAATATGATCTTAAGTCATCATCGGAATAAAAATATTTTTCTTCCTTTCCTTTGGTAACTTTGTAGAGTGGAGGTAGCGCAATATATACATGGCCTTGCTCTAGCATTGGCTTCATA
>SABI01000153.1 GCA_009929055.1 Spirochaetia bacterium
GTAATTATTACAAAAACATTTTTGAAAACAGTGAGTGCATTTTCTAATTATAATGACGGGAAGATAATATTTGGAATCAATGATAATGCAGAGGTTGTCGGACTAGAAGTAACGGATGAGATGTGCTTAAGAATTGAACATATGATTAATGATTCTATAGACCCAGTCCCCTCTTATGAGTTAGAAATAGAGAGTTTTCAGGATAAACAAATTATAATTTTAAGCGTACAAAAAGGAACAGATACACCATATTATTATCAAGGGAAAGCATATAGGAGATCAAATACATCAACTGTGGAAGTAGATAGATTAGAGTTAAATAGATTAATTCTAGCAGGAATTCAGATAAATTATGAAAGCATGAAATCATCAGAACAAGATTTAGATTTTACAATTTTAGAAAAAGAACTTATAAGCAAAGTGGGGATAGGTAATATAAGTATAGACATATTAAAAACCTTAAACCTATATGACAAAAATGGATTTTATAATATTGCAGGAAAACTATTAGCGGATAAAAATGATATTGATCACTCAGGCATCGACATAGTAAAATTTGGAAAAGATATTAACCTAATATTGTATAGAACAACATTAAACAAAACTTCTCTATTAAAGCAATATTATGAGGCCATTGAAATATTTGAAAGATATTACCAATACGAAAAAATTGAAGGGTATCAACGTATTGAAAAAGATTTAGTACCCAGAGAGGCCTTTAGAGAATCAATAGCTAATGCGATTGTGCACAGAGTTTGGGATATTGAAGCACAGATAAAAATAGCTATGTATGAAGATAGAATTGAAATAGACTCTCCTGGTGGATTACCCGCGGGAATGTCAAAAGCAGAATATATAAATGGAAATGTTTCTCTATTAAGAAATCCTATTATTGCTGGTGTCTTTTATAGATTAAAGATAATTGAAAAGTTTGGGACTGGTATACCTAGAATAATTAATCAATACAAGGATAGCATCACTAAGCCTAATTTTGAAATAAGTGATAATAATATAAGAATAACCCTCCCTTTGATTGAAAAAGAACTATTAAATTTAGCAGAGGAAGAAATAGTTGTGTACAATTTGCTCCATAATAAAGGGGATTTGTATAGAAGCGAAATAGAGAAAGCTACAGGATATAATAAGTCAAAAATGATAAGAGTAATTAATAAGTTGATAGATAGAAATGTTGTAGAAAAATTAGGTATTGGTCCAAAGACAACCTATACTATTAAGTAATCTCAACATTCCAAAATTCAACATATACAACACCCCACCAACATCTTTGTCAGTATTTTTATATGAAACAAAATCAAAAATATCAGGGTCACTTGTCGAACAATATCGAGAACACAGGGAAATTGTTTGAAAGAAGTAAATCCTTAAAAGATTCACTATGAGCAGAGGATCATTTCCTCATTTCTCCTTTGACCATTACAGGTTTTTCTATTACCCTAAGAGAGATAACAGAATAGATGAAAAGAGAGGCTACTAGGTATGAAGTATACATTAGAGATGTTTGAAGAATTAACCCCCGATGCAAGTGATGAAGTTATTGAAAGAACAGCCAGAGACTTAAAACAACATAATTATGAACCACTTCTTCTTATTGAAGCCCCCAATTTTATCTATTGGAAAAAAGAAGATATGATTAATGAGGCCTCTCGCCTCATGAACTTAGATGAAGATGATGAGTCTATTAGCCACCTTGAAGAGATGGATATTGAAGATGTTATAGAACAACAACTAGGGATGCTTCTCTATTACTATGAGATTTTAACTGAATTAAGGGAAGGGGATGCTGAAGCGTGGGACTTGGTACATGAACTCTATGAAGATGATTAATCTCTATCTATCATCTTTGCATCACTATTTTTTAAGGGAATCACTTTCTTTATAAAAGGTTGTACCCCATAAAAAGATTTCTCAAATTCACTTTCACTCTCTTTAAGGGCTGCTTGCCATGCAGCACCAAAACCTGGTGCGTTGATAGTTAGTCTATCGGCTGCTTGTTGGAATACTTGTAGGCGAGAGATTTCTCTTCTTCCTGGTTTTTGAGAATAGGTTCGTAAAGAAATTCTTAAATTCTCATTTTGAAGTTTTAATTCACTAATTTCATCTTTTAACTTACTTAACCCATCAGACTCTAAATCCATTCTATCGGTGAGCATCCCTTTAAGTTTCGTAATTTGAAGGACATGTTCTTTTGCTATTTGAGAACTTTTAACGAGTTGTATAATCAGGAGGATAAGCATCGGGGTAAACCCAATAGCGACCCCTATAAGTATGTTTTGCATTCAATGGACTCCTTGTACACATCAATTAACTATACAAGGAGTATACCACTAGCTTAATAAGGAATTCAACTAGATAGAATTGAATCTCTTATGGACAGCTTCTAGTGAGTTCTCAATTGAAGGAGGAAGCGATACTCGTCCATTAAAAACAGCCATATCTTTAAAGCCAACTCCGGTAAGGAGGACACAGACATCTACATCTTTGCCATACTTTTCTAATAAAAGATCTTTATCTTTCACAAACCCGGCCCATGCACAACTAGCTGCTGGTTCGACAAACATCCCTCCCTCTTTTGCGAGTTCTAATTGAGCACTAAGAATCTCTTCATCACTTACTTCTACTGCCCAACTTTTTGTTTCGTTGATATACCTCACGGCCATTCTTCCATTAGCAGGAGAAGAGACGCTGATAGAATCGGCAACAGTAGTCGCTTTCACCGTGTTATACTCGCCCGTTTTCCACGCTTGTGCAATTGCATTAGATTCATTTGATTGAACGCAAATTACTTGAGGAACTTTATCGATAAGAGAAGCTTGATAAAGATCTAAAAATCCTTTTACCACCCCAGCATAGATACATCCATCTCCTGTAGAAACATATACAACGTCCGGCACTTTTTTCCCCATTTGTAAAAATAGTTCAATAGAGACTGATTTCTTTCCTTCAACAGTCATAGGGTTGTATGCAGTATTTCGGTTAATTCCACCAAACTCATCAGTATAAGCAATAGAGAGGGCAAAAGCATCATCATAAGAACCTTTTACAGGGACAACTGTCGCTCCATATAATACTGATTGCATTAATTTATTTACTGGTGCTGTCTCTGGAACAAACAATACAATTTTTACCCCATAGGCAGCTCCTGCGCAACTCATAGCAGCTCCAGCATTTCCAGTAGAAGCAAGGGCAATAGAGTCTTCCTTATGGTGTTTGGCCTGTCCAATAATGAGTTGACTTGCCCGGTCTTTAAAGGAACCTGAGGGGAGGGCACTATCCATCTTACAGGTTAAGTTTTTTATTCCATATTTCTCTCTTAACCGAATGGGGGTAGTAAGGGGAGTTGGTCCAATGGGGAAGGCTCCATGGTCAGGAACCTCATAGGGGAAGAAATCATATATAGAGAGATCTTCTTTATCTTTTAACAAGTCAGTATCATCAACATCGAGGTGAACAATTAAGTTCCCTTTTCTCATAAGAGACGGGTCGGTATTCTCTTTTTCACACGATGGACAAAGATACATCACTTCATCTGTTTGATAAACACTATTACAATCACAACACTCATAATGAAAACGCATATACAAAACCTCCATAGTAAAAAACCGGACCTTTAGATAAGGATCCGGCTTAAAGAACAGATACTATCTATCTTTATTATATTAACCCAACTTCTTTGTTGAACTCGTTAATCATCACATCAATTTTATCAGCCATTCCAGGAAGTTGCTTCCAGTATTCTCGATCATACCATTGAGCATTGATCTCTTCATAGGTCTTACCTTGTTGTTCTACCCATGTATAGTACTTAAGGTTATGAACACTAAGTCTCTCATAATAGCCAAGTTCTTTTACATTGTCGATTCCTTGGTGTAAAAGAGAAGCAGCATGTACTTTTGCAGCATCAATGGGGGTAAATGGTCCACATTGTTCATTAAGTTCCCCTAATCGTGAAGTATACATTTCAGAAGCATCGGTGAGAATAGTAAATACTACATCATCTTCTTCTAATTCATAGAACTTGGCTAATTTAATTGCCATGAGTAAGTTACCTACTCCACTAATACCATAAAGAGAAAGGTTAGAAATTTCAGTTTCGTCTAAGCCAACTCCTCTTAGATAATCGAGTCCAGCTGGTTCGTTAAACAAACGGTAGATATCCATACAATCTTGGTCATCAATTGCAGTAATAAGGTCTGTATTCTTTGCATTGTGAATCCAAGGTACGTGTTTATCACCAATACCTTCAATTCTATGCCCACCAAATCCATTTCTTAAAAGAGTGGGACATTGAAGAGCTTCACCTGCTGCAATTTTAATATGATGATACATATCTTTTAGTTTATCACCTGCTGCTAAAGTTCCACCACTGCCCGTACTTGAAGCATATCCACGAACATTTTCAGGTTTAATATTAAGCTTCTCTAATACTTCAATCATAGCAGCACCAGTTACAGTATAATGCCAGAGATAGTTTTCAAATTTATCGAATTGGTTAAATATGACGATTGTGTTACCACGCTCAGCATCAAGTTCATGACACTTGTCAAATATTTCTTTTACGTTTGATTCACATCCAGGGGTAGCAATAATTTCACCAGCAACTGATTTCAACCAGTTAAATCTTTCTTGACTCATCTCTTCTGGGAGAATTGCAATAGATTGGCACCCTAATAACACACTATTGTACGCTCCACCTCTACAGTAGTTCCCAGTTGATGGCCATACAGCTTGTTGATTAACTGCATCAAAGTTTCCACTTACTAAAGCTGGTGCAAGACAAGCATATGTTGCCCCTACCTTATGAACTCCAGTTGGGAACCACTTACCTACTAAAGCTAAAATTCTTGCCTTTGTTCCAGTAATAGCTCTTGGCACTTCAAGGTAATTAACTTCTCCAAAGACTCCACCTTTTTCAACAGCTTCATTTTTCCAGTTAATTCTAAATAAGTTTTCGCTATGGATATCCCAAAGCCCCATAGTAGAAAGTGCATCTTTTACCTTTTTTGGGGTCGTTGATGGATCTACCATCTGAGCAAAGGTTGGTAAAATAATACCTTTTTCTCGGCATAATTTAACGTTTTTTGCCCTAACTTCCTTGTTCACCTCGAGATTGATAAGATTGAACACTATGATATCCTCCATGGTTCTTTTAAATTAGTTTTATTTTCACAACTTTATCATAAGTATGATAATAGTGCAAATAAAAAGTAAATATTTTGCTAAAGCTAGAAAAAAGATAGAAATATTGAGTAAAACACAATTCCTGCTTTAGAAAAATTATCTGAGAAATAGTAGCATACATGAGAAAAAAATTCAAGAATGTTGCATAGTGTTGCAAAAAACAATTGACTTCTTATGATTCTCCTCTACAATAAGAGAAGAGAAGCGTAGCCTTCCTATCCTCACAATTACAAGGAGACAAACTGTAATGGGTGAAATTATGAGACCAGTTCCTTTCGAGGAACTTATAGTAAGAATATTTAGCGAGTACCGTCTGCAACAATCGATCTTTAGTATCCATGAAGATCAGTTCTATAAAGTTAACCCACAAAAGGGAATTAAAGTCTTTGACCAATTTTGTGCTACCCCTTTAGGACCTGCAGCAGGGCCTCACACACAGCTCGCACAAAACATTGTATCAAGCTACCTTGTTGGTGGCCGCTTCATGGAGTTAAAAACAGTACAGAAACTCGACACCCTTGAAGTAGAAAAACCATGCATTGATGTTCGAGATGAAGGGTACAACGTTGAATGGTCTACCGAGTATACCCTTGAAAAGGCACATGATGAGTATGTGAAAGCCTACATTATCTTACACCTCCTTGATGCTCTTTTTAATAATGGTGAATTCACCTCTCCTTCCTTCATATTCAATATGAGTATTGGATATGATTTAGCTGGTATTAAAACTCCAAAAATGCAGCAATACATTGACTCAATGATTGATGCTAAAAAATCCCCTGTATTTGACTCATACATCGCTTCTCTTAAAGCGATCATTGAAGAACAAACTTTCTTAGAGGATACTAAGTGGGCTCACCTTTATAAAAAATTAACGAGCCTTCCTAAGAAAATTTCCCACAACATCTGTCCATCAG
>SABI01000154.1 GCA_009929055.1 Spirochaetia bacterium
GAGTTAGAGCTTGTTTTAGTACAACTGACATTATTAAATCTCCTCTTCTTTAAAGTAACATCGTAGGAACAAGTCCTAGTACAACACCACCAGCGACAACAGAGGCTATCTGCCCTGCTACATTCGCCCCTACCGCATGCATTAATAGGTGGTTTTGGCTATCTTCTTGTTGCCCCATTCTCTGCACTACACGAGCTGACATAGGAAATGCTGAAATTCCTGCAGCTCCTATCATTGGGTTGATTTTCTTCTTACTAAAAAGATTTAGTAATTTTGCAAACAAGACCCCTGCCATAGTATCAAACACAAAAGCTAAGAGACCAAGAGCCATAATAAGGAGAGTCTCTTTTCTCACAAATAAATCTGCCCTCATACTTGCGCTAATAGTGATTCCAAGAAGAAGGGTAATTAAATTTGCGAGTACATTCTGCGCGGTGTCACTAATAGAACCAAGGACATTTGATTCTCTAATTAAATTGCCAAACATCAATAATCCTACTAAGGAAACAGAAGCTGGCGCAACATATCCAGAAACAAGAGTTACAATAATAGGAAATAATAATCGACTCATCCTTGAGACACTTTTAGGTTCATATGACATCCTAATAGCTCTCTCTTTCTTTGTTGTAACAAGACGAATTGCAAATGGTTGAATGATGGGAACAAGGGCCATGTAGGAGTAAGCAGCAACTGCTATAGCTCCAATATATTCACTTTTTAACACTTGGGAGACTAATATAGAAGTTGGCCCATCAGCTGCTCCTATGATACCGATACTTGCTGCATCTTGTAGAGGAAAGCCTATAAGGACTGCTATGACGATTGTAGCAAAGATACCAAATTGGGCAGCAGCACCAAATAAGATCAATTTAGGATTACTAAGAAGTGGTCCAAAATCTATCATCGCACCAATACCTATAAATAATAAAAGAGGCATCGCTTCACTCGCTTCAATTCCCACTTCAAACAGCCATTGAATAATACCATTTACCTCCCCTATTCCAGGAAGAAATGTATTCAGGGCTCCACTAAAGGGGATATTTACTAATATTGCCCCAAACCCAATGGGAAGGAGGAGTGCAGGTTCTAGCTTTTTTGCTATAGCTAGATAAATAAGAGTCCCCCCGATTACAAACATAACAAGTGTTTGCATAGTAGTTGCTTGGATACCATAAAGCAAGAATGACATAGTGTTGTATTCACTCCTTTCTTAAGTAATAAAGGTGAAAAAGCTATTATTTCTATAATAGGTGAATAAATATCGAATATTTATGCAATAAAACTCTTTCAAAATCTTGTAAAACATCTTATCATGCCACTCATATAAATGATACGGGAAACCATTATCAAAATTCATGAAGAGGTATGTATTATGAAAAAAATTATGCTCATTACTCTCATTTTGCTTTTCTCCATAACTGTAGTTTTTGCTCAAGGGGCAAAAGAGGCTCAAGGTGATAAGTCATTAGAGAATGTAGTCTCAAAAGGAAAATTTGTATTAGGACTCGATGACTCATTCCCTCCAATGGGATACAGAGATGAAAACAACGAAATCGTTGGTTTTGACATCGACCTTGCTAAAGAAGTCACCTCTCGAATGGGAGTGGAACTTGTTCTCCAACCAATCGATTGGAATGCAAAAGAGCAAGAACTCAACACAGGAAAGATTGATTGTATCTGGAATGGTTTCACCATTACTGATGAAAGAAAAGAAAACATGAATTTTACTGAAGCCTATGTAAATAATGCCCAAGTTGCTGTTGTTAAAGAAGGGAGTCCTGTAAAAACTCTTGGTGACTTAAAAGGTAAAAAAGTAGGACTACAAGCCGGCTCTAGCGCTGCTGAAGCAATTAACTCAAATGAAGCTTTTGCCGCTTCATTAAAACAAGTTGTTGAAGTTAAAGATAACCTCACAGCTCTTATGGATCTTGAGATTGGTGGAGTTGATGCTGTTGTTCTCGATTTATTTGTTGCTAACGATAACATTAAAAGAAGTGGAAAAGGATTTAGAATTATTGAGGAACCTCTTTCAAGTGAAAAATACGGTATTGGGTTTAGAAAGAACGATAGCGCTTTAAGAAATGAAGTACAAAAAACATTAGAAGCAATGGCTAAAGATGGTACAATGGCTAAAATTTCTACCGCTTGGTTTGGTGGGGACATCACAATAATTGGTAAATAAGGATATGAGTTGATGATGAAGCTACTATTACTCATGGGGGAGGCAACCCTTGTCTCCTTAAGAATATTTTTTCTCACCCTCTTATTCTCCCTTCCTCTAGGACTATTAGTTGCTAAAGGGAGAATGAGTACATCTAAAATAGTAAGCTCCGTTGTCAATGGATATATTATGGTGATGAGAGGAACTCCTCTCATCCTCCAATTAATATTTGTTTATTTTGCCCCTTATTATATCTTCGGCGCTTCTACTGGAAGATTTACTGCAGTAGTTATTGCTTATGTAATCAACTATGCAGCTTATTTTGCAGAGATCTACCGAGGAGGGATTCAAAGCATCCCCGTGGGTCAGTATGAGGCTTCTCATGTATTAGGATTCTCAAAAGCCCACACCTTCTTTCACATCATTCTTCCTCAAGTAGTAAAAAGAATCATTCCGGCTATGGGTAATGAAGTAATCACCTTAGTAAAAGATACTGCCCTCGCTCAAACCATAGGGGTTGCAGAACTCTTTAGAGTTGCACAAAATGCTGCAGCGAGGGAATTTTCAACGATGCCAATCTTCATCGCTGGGGTCTTTTATTTTGTGATGAATGCAATTGTATCAAAGAGTTTTGAAAAGATTGAACTAAAACTCAATTATTACCAATAGGGGCTTAGTAGTGTCATTAATTGATGTTTCACATATTAGAAAAACATTTTCAACATTAGAAGTATTAAAAGATATCTCCTTCACCTTAGAGAAGGGGGAAGTTCTCTCTATTATTGGTCCTTCCGGCTCTGGCAAATCTACTCTTTTACGCTGCATAAGCCACTTAGAAAAGATAGATAGTGGAGAAATCCATATTTGTGACAAAACTCTTGTTCACACTCCTGATGGTATTCACCCAAAATATGCTACTTCTCATATTCAACAAGAAATTAGACTCTCTATTGGTCTCGTGTTTCAAAACTTTAATCTATTTCCTCACTTCTCTGTCTTAAGAAACCTTACTGAAGCACAAGTACATGTCTTAAAAACACCTAAAGTAGAGGCAAGAGAACATGCATTTTCTTTATTAAGGAAAATGGGCTTAGAAGAAAAAGCACATGCCTACCCATACCAATTATCTGGAGGACAGCAACAAAGAGTCTCTATTGCGAGAGCCCTTGCCCTTAATCCAGAAGTTCTTTGTTTTGATGAACCCACTAGTGCTCTCGACCCTGAATTAACGGGTGAAATATTAGCAGTCATAAAAGATTTAGCCAAAGAAAAAATGAGCATGCTTGTTGTTACCCATGAAATGGCTTTTGCCCGTGATATCAGTGATAGGGTAATATTCATGGATGAAGGGCTAATTGTAGAACAAGGGAGCCCCGATCAAGTTCTCGTAAACCCAACGAATGAAAGGACAAAGAAGTTCCTCTATAGGTTCAACTCATAACACGAGAGCAGTATAATCACCTCTTAAAGTATCATCTTCATAGGCAATCTTTCCATTCACAATCACCATATCAACATGGGCCTTTTCTTTCAAATCAATGAGGAGGAGATCTCCTTTATATCCGGTCATTATCATCCCTCTATCTAGCAGACCAAGCTTCTTAGCTGGGTTCACACTCATCCTTTTTACATGCTCTGCTATACTTAAGACCTCTTTTTTAATGTAATAATTGTCAAACAAATCTTGAACTGCATGGGTACTACGGCGATGAAAGTGCCTACCACTATAGATAGCATCAGTTGAAAAAAAGCCTAATGGATGAGCCATAATCATCTCAATAGAGGCTCTACTTTGAGTGATATCACTCATAAGAGAGCTATTGCTATTATTGAGAATAAGGGTAAAGAAAGCATCCCAATTATCCACATTTCTCATTCTTGCTATTTCACTTAACGTCATTCCTTCAATACTGGGGTCAGCATCATAGCTAAGGAGAGTAATATTATCAAAGCCGCAAAGGTGGATAATGCTATCATAATGGTTAGTGGTCTCTATCGCTTTCCTTATTTCCTCTCGTCCTTCTTTTGATTGTAAAAGAAGAGTTCTTTTCTCATTTGGCATAGACAGAACATAGGGGGGCAGTAGAGACGATAAGCTTGTAGCGCCCCACTCATATGGGTATTGATCAAAAGAGATATCGAGTCCCCCCTCATGGGCTTCTTCTATAAGAGAGAGCATATGAGGAACTTTACTTTGATTGACTTCTCCAATAGCCTTTAAGTGTGATATCTGTAGAGAAACATTTGCGTGTGTTGCTAACTCTATCACTTCTTGGATAGACTCTATTACCCCATCCCCCTCTTCTCTGTGGTGAACAGAGAATATCCCATTATGTTTCTTTACTACACTAAGGAGTGCGAGTAACTCTTCTCTATCAGCATAGAGGCATGGGTCGTAATAGAGGCCACTACTAAAACCCCTCACCCCTTGTTCAAAAGAAGTCTCTAGGAGAGTCACCATCTGCTTAATTTCTTCCTTTGTCGCCTTTTGGTGGACTCTCTCTTTCATCACTTCTATTCGTAGTGGAGCATGGGCTTGAAGAGCTACAATATTGGTTGAAGGGGGAGCTTTTAGAAAGGCCTGTTTGTATTCATCAAAGGAAGCAAACTGCCTCCTACTACCTAACACATCGTAGTTAAGGGAACCTAGAGCACCTTCTTGAAGCGCAGGGAAAGGGCCAATTCCACAGTTTCCTATCACTTCAGTGGTAATCCCCATTGCTATTTTATGGATAAATTGTTCTTCACTTACTCTCACAAGGTCACTATGTGAGTGAATATCGATGATACCAGGGATAAGATGTTTTCCCTTAGCATCAATCACCTTCTTTGCATTCAATGACTGACGACAAGAACTCACTATTTCAATAGTCTCTCCACTTATAGCAACACTTCCTAGGTAAGGAGTGGGCCAATAGCCATCAACTATTGTGGCGTTTTCAATAAGTAAATCTACATCCATACCAACATTCTACAAGAAGTGTTATCCCTCATTCAAGTATTCACCACTTCTTTAATTGTGTGTATACTTAGGAGTCTTTTAGTACAGAGGAGCGTTTTTGTGGATTCATATGACATTGTAATTATTGGTTCTGGTCCTGCTGGAATGGGTGCCGCTTTTGAAATAGCGCAAAAAAGAAAAAATCTCTCAATATTGATGATAGATAAAGAACCTTTTAGTACAGGTGGAATGCGTAACGATTGTAAAATGAACTTCACCTACCCTATAGGATTTCCTGAGGAGTATTGGAGTGAAGAGGTGAGTAATGAGTACCTTGAACTAGTAACCCAATTTCTTGCCCCTTCAATGATGGCTAAAAGTAACATAGAAATCTATAAAAAAAGGGCATCTAGGTTAGGATGTTCCTTAGTTGAAATTATGCAATCTCATTTAGGGACTGATGGAGGCCTCTTGTTAATAAAGAAACTCCTTAGTGAACTTCATGCCCTTAATGTAACCTTAGCCCTTTCAGAGACAATGGTGGGTGTGGATGATGAGAAGCAAATTATAAGTACTGATAAAAGAGACATCTCTTATAAGAAACTTCTTATTGCCCCAGGAAGAAAAGGATTTCACTTTCTACAGATGATGTTGCAATCCCTTAGTGTCCCTTTTGTTGATAACATTGTAGATATCGGGGTGAGAGTAGAAACTCGAATCGAACACTATCCGATTGTAAGAGATTACTACGACCCTAAATTCTACTTTGATGAAAAGGTGAGAACTTTTTGTACCAACAGTGGGGATGCCCATGTAGTAAAAGAGAAATATACCACTAGCCGTGGTGATGTGTGGTATTCAGTAAATGGACACGCTTATTCAGCCGAGCGTAATAAGGCAAATGGTCTTGTAAACTTTGCAATCCTTAAAACAGTAAAATTAACTGAGCCTCTTGCTTCAGGACAGATGTATGCAGAAAATTTAGGATTGCAGGCAGCTCTATTAGGGGGAGGA
>SABI01000692.1 GCA_009929055.1 Spirochaetia bacterium
AGATGGAGGATTCTAATAGTATAAGAGTTAATGATAATAAATACCTCTTCTTTGGTAAAAGTTTCATAAAAGCCAAAATTGCCGGAGCAAAGGTAAAATACAGAAGCAGAAGAGTTAACAAAGGAGAATATGATCTATATATTTGGAAGGTAGGTAAGGCAACAGAGACAGAGAATAATGAGTTAAACAGCTGGATACAAGTAGACAGCATAGTTCAGGAAAATAAGGGTAAATTCCTCTATATTTACGAATGTAAAAATAAGGGAGAGATGGTAGATAATATGATGTTAATTAAGAAGAAGTAAGATGACACAATATCAAGAGTATCTTAGTCTGTTTGGTGTAACACCTCAAGATTTGCAGAAGTTGCTTTCAATCGCCCTCTCAAGAGGAGGAGATTACGCAGATCTTTACTTCGAGGATTCTATATCAGACAATATCACACTACTCGATGCTAAAGTCAGTTCGGCAGGTCACCATATTGATTATGGGGTGGGTATCAGGGTTCTGTCGGGCGAAAGAACAGGATACGCCTACTCTGAAACAACCGAATTGTCCGCCATGGAGAGAGCTGCAAGAACAGCGGCTATGATTGCCTCCGATAATGAAACGATAAAATCACCTGAGGGGAGTGTCGGGATACTCGATACAAAAAGACACTACTCCATCTCAACAAAAGAGGCAGAAAATTCCATAGAAAAGAAAATAGCCCTCCTTTACGAATTGGATGAGATTACAAAACAGGCCGATAAGAGAGTCAATAAAGTTATAGCATTAATTGCAAATTCCGTATCGAGAATACTCTTTATAAACTCACTTGGAGAGAGTTATGTTGATGAAAGGCCGATGACAACATTATCGACAAACTGTGTTATGGAGGAGAAAGGAGTAAGCGAGAGCGGAGGATGCTCCAGAAGTTTTAGGAAAGGGGTAGAAATGTTGAATAGCACTCTTGTAGCAGAGGTCTCGTCTGAGATGATCTCCAGAACCTCATTCCTTTTTAAAGCAAGACAGCCTAAAGGAGGTGTCATGCCTGTAATTATGGGAGCAGGAGCCTCAGGAATACTTCTGCACGAGGCAATGGGGCATGCTTTTGAAGAAGATTTCAACAGAAAAGCTATCTCGATCTTCAGCGCCACAATGGGCAAGCCG
>SABI01000693.1 GCA_009929055.1 Spirochaetia bacterium
GTTTATGAAAGTATTTAAGCCTCGTTATTTACTTCATGGACACATTCACCTTATTGATCATAATGCAAACAGGGAAACACAATATCTCCAAACAAAGGTAATAAATGTCTATAGCAGCTATTTATTAGAAGAAGGATAAGAAGAAATATCATGGCTAGGGGAAGTTTTGAAAGTAGAGAAGATTTTACGAGGGCACGATCTAAGGCGAGAATGCAAAGTCTCCTATCTGCCCTTAGGTGGAAAAATACGACTCTTTTATCATTTTATGAGGTCACAAAGCTCGTTAAACCACGCCTTGAAACGTATCGAGGCGTGATGCCAATAAAGATTGATAATATTATTGGTAGTGAAGGTCGTTATCATGATTTCACTTTAGCATTCTACCCTCGTAAAGAGATGCTCCGCTCTAGATGGCAAAGCGTTGATGAAGCTCACCGTAAAGATATCATTCTTCCCCCTATTAGCGTCTATAAATTAAGTGACTATTATTTTGTGAGAGATGGAAACCATAGGGTAAGTGTTGCAAAAACTCAAGGAGTTGAATTTATTGATGCAGAAGTTGTTGAACTCGACTCTCAAATTCATCTTGAACCAGGTATGACTAAAAGAGAGCTTACAAAAGTTGTCGTTGAATATGAGAGGGAGAGGGTAATAGAAGAGTATCATCTCGATAAGATTATCGACATGGAGATTGTAAAATTCTCTGCTCCCGGTATGTATGCTGAATTAATTAATCATATTCTGGTTCATAAATATTATCTTAACCAAAACAAAACTGAAGAAATTTCATTTGAAGATGCAGCTGTTAGTTGGTTTAGGGAAGTCTTCCTTCCTATCTTCAGACAAATCAAAGAAGATAGACTTCTGCAAACTTTCCCAGGCAAAACATATGGGGACCTCTATATGTGGATTGTAAGAAAATGGGATGATTTAAAACGAACCAATAAAAAAGAAGCGTCTATTAGACACGCAACTACTCAAGTCTTAGAGAGTGAGCATATTTCTCTTTTTGTGAGAATTAAACAAAAGATAGTGAAATATTTTACTGAGCACTCACGGTAAAGGTGAGGGTGTCAGAATAGGTTCCAGCAGGTAAATTGTCGTTAGCAGTTGTTATAATCGTCATTTTTGAATCTAAGGTATATCCTGTC
>SABI01000155.1 GCA_009929055.1 Spirochaetia bacterium
GTAATAATGAATATATAGAAAGAAAAAGCATAGGTCTATTTATCATCGAGAGAGGAAGAAAGTTTGTAAAATCAAATGGAAGTGTGATAATTTTCCTTATATTAGCAATTTTTGCTTCTTTCTTTGTCCCAAAATTCTTCTCACTTAATAACTTCTCATTGATTATAAAACAATCTGCAATTCCAATCATCGCTTGTCTTGGGATAACATTAGTCCTTATGACTGGGGGGATAGATTTATCTCTTGGGTACACCTTAGGGTTATGTTCAATAACTGTTGGTCTTCTTGTAAAAAATACAGCTCTCCCTATTTGGGTTTCGATTCTCCTTACCCTTGTTGTGGGCTTGTTAGTTGGCCTTGTAAATGGAGTTCTCGTGCAAGTAATAAAAGTTCCTGCTTTCATTACTACCCTAGGAAGTGGATATATTATTTTTGGCCTTGCCCAGATAGTCAGTAGTGGTTCAGATGTAAACCGCCTTCCTAGTGCATTTAGAGCAATTGGAGTAACAGATGTGTTCGGATTAAACACAACGGTATTCATTGCAGCAGCCATTTGTCTTATTATGTACTACGTCCTCCATCATAGCACCTTTGGTCGGAGCCTCTCTGCATTTGGCTATAATGCTAAAGCAGCTCGTATGAGTGGGGTTAAGACAGAAAGACTCAATATAATGGTGTATATGATCTGTTCTTTTTTAGTAGCTATTGCCGCAATTCTATTAACTATTCGGGTGAATTGTGCTCAGCCAACTATGGGGGGAGGAGTGTATACCTTTGAAGTAATTACAGGAGCCATTATAGGTGGAGCTAGTTTGTTTGGTGGAGTTGGAACAGTAATTGGAAGTGTCTTTGGAATATTAATCATAAAAGTATTAGAGAATTGTATTAATCTATTAAATGTCTCTTATTACACCTATCAAGCATTCCAAGGGATTGTCATATTACTCGCTATCATATTTGAAAATGTAAAAAATAGAAGACTGTAGTGGAGGAATTATGAATAAAACTATTCTTAAAATGCACAATGTAACAAAATATATCTTTGACTCTTATGGGCATGCTCTTCGTGGCACTACAGTGAAAATTCTTGAAAACGTTGAATTTGATGTAAAAGAATCTGAAGTTCACGTGTTGATAGGGGAAAATGGAGCAGGAAAATCAACATTGATGAAAATTATAGGAGGGATTATCCCTCTTGATGGGGGCTCTATGAGTCTAGATGGGAAAGAGATTTCCTTTTCTGGCCCTAGAGAATCATTACACCATGGAATAGGATTTATTCATCAAGAGTTAAACCTTTGTTTAAATCTCGACGTTGCTGAAAATATATTTTTAGGACGAGAATCTGGGAATAAGATATTTATTAATAAAAGTGAAATGTACGACCTTAGTAGAGATATGCTTTTAAAACTTGGCTTTGATATAGACCCACATACACTTGTGAGAGATCTATCGACTGCTCAGCAGCAAATCATAGAGATTGTTAAAGTTCTTTCATACAACTGTAGAATTATTATCATGGACGAACCTACTGCAAGCTTAACGAAAAGTGAAATAGATAAACTCTTCACCATTATTAAAGACCTACGTAAGAGGGGGATAAGCATCATATATATCTCTCATAGATTTGAAGAATTAAAAGAGATTGGAGACAGAATTACTATCCTTCGTGATGGAAGATATATAGGAACCGTTGATATAAAAGATTTTGATTATGATGAAATTATCAACATGATGGTAGGAAGAAAATTAGGGGCAATGTTCCAAAGTAAACATATTCCAACACAACAGACAATACTAGAAGTGAAAGATCTCCTCATATCGAGTCACACAGAGCCTATTTCTATCAACGTTAAACGGGGAGAAGTGGTCGGAATGAGTGGGTTAGTAGGAGCAGGAAGAACTGAACTTGCTAAATCAATTTTTGGAAGCAGACCCTACTACGGAGGCACCATCACCTACGACAATGAAGATATTGGCCACTTACATCCCTCTACTTTGATTTCTAAAGGTCTTGTCTATCTCTCTGAAGATAGAAAATTAGAAGGACTTGTCCTTGATATGTCTATAGCAAGTAATATTACATTAGCTTCTTTAAAAAGAATGTTCCCCTTCACAAGAATCAAGCGATCTAAGGAACATGAAGTTGCAAAAAAGAGTGTAGAGCAGTTAAACATCGTTTCAAATTCTTTAGATCAATTATGTAACACCCTTAGTGGTGGCAATCAACAAAAAGTAGTTCTTGCTAAATGGTTATTAACTGCCCCTAAATTATTAATTCTTGATGAACCAACGAGAGGAATCGATGTAAATGCAAAAAGCGAAATATATAAAATTATTGATACTCTTGCGTCCCAGGGGGTAGGAATTCTCATGATAAGTTCAGAACTTCCTGAAATCATTGGAATGAGTGATCGAATATATGTAATGAGAGGGGGCTCTATTTCAGCAGAATTAACTGATAAAAAAGATTTTGTTCAAGAAAAAATTCTCTCCTATACCCTTTCTTAGGGAATTGCAGATGAAAGGATTAGTTTTTGATATCAAAGAGATGGCAATATTTGATGGCCCTGGTATAAGAACCACCGTGTTCTTAAAAGGGTGCCCTCTAGAATGCTCTTGGTGTCACAATCCTGAAGGGATTAGTCCTAACCCAATTCTCATGGTAAGTTCTCTCTCTTGTATCCACTGCGGCGCCTGTGAGAGGGCGTGTCCTCATCCATCACAGTGTATCTCTTGTGGTACATGTGTTTCTGGCTGCCCATTAAACTTGAGAAAAATAGCTGGCACCTATTACCAAGGAGATGAATTAGCAACTATCCTATTAAAAGATAGAGCAATACTAGAATCCAATGGGGGAGGTGTAACTTTCTCTGGAGGGGAACCTTTAATGCAACCCTCTTTTGTTCTAGAGGTGATACATAACCTAAAGGGATTACATTGTGCTATTGAAACAAGTGGATATGCTCCCTTAGATATATTTAAATCGGTAATTGATGCTGTTGATTATGTGATTATGGATATAAAGATGATAGACCCACAATTGCATAGAAAATATTGTAAGCAAGACAACGCTCTTATTCTACAAAACTTGGAATATTTGAAAATATCAGGAAAGCCTTTTGTTATTCGTATTCCTGTTATTCCGAACGTAAATGACAACCATGAAAATTATATTAAAACAGCTCTATTACTAAAGGATACTCCTACTCTTGAGAAAGTAGAGCTACTCCCTTATCAAAAAACAGCAGGGGCAAAGTACAAGATGATACATACTTCTTATAATCCAGGATTTGATGAAACTATTGCCCCCTTTTTTGATACCGGGTTATTTAAAAAGATGGGTATTCGATGCGAAGTATTATAAATACGAGAAAGAAGGAATATCTTTAGATTATACATAAAGAAGGGGACATATGAACCAATACATTACTGAATTAAAAAAATACTATATTGAAGATTCTTCTCATCATTCATATCGAGTGCCTCCAACGGAACAATACAAATTAGCCCAAGAGTTTAAGAAAAAAGGGTTAAATGATACCCAAAGGGCTAAATATAGACTTAAGTGGATGCTTGAACATGAAAACATAGTGGTATTCCCTCATGAAAAGATTAGTATCTTACGAACAATACCAATAATTCCTGAAATCTTTACTCAAAAAGAGTGGGCTTATAAAAAAAAGTCGTACCGAATACATGAGTTAGGAAAAGTATGTAATATAAATCCTCATTACTCATCCTTAATAGATGTTGGGTTTGATAGAAAAAGAGAAGAGATTCAAGAAGTAATACATAAGTTTTCTAAACAAAAAGAGAATGAAAAAATCACTTATCTTCAAACATTACTAGAAGTACTCGATATGATAGAGGAGTTCAGTGAACGCTACCGAGTTGAAGCAATAAGGGTAGGGAACAAGATTGTAAGTGAGACTTTCTCCCACATTCCACAACAGCCCCCCCGAAACTTTCTAGAAGCCTTGCAATTCTTTCGCTTACTTCACTTTTGCTTATGGGAAAGTTATAACTACCACAACACGATAGGACGCTTTGATCAGTACATGCTCCCATATTATGAAGCCGATATAGAAGCCAACATCCTTGATAAAGAATCAGCACTTACTCTATTAGAAGAATTTTTCATCTCTTTTAATAAAGATAGTGACCTCTATCCTGGGATGCAACAAGGAGACAATGGGCAAAGTATGGTGTTAGGAGGCCTCGATAGTGAGGGGCGAGACACGTTTAATGATTTATCAATCTTGTGTATGCAAGCAAGCATGGAATTAAAACTAATTGATCCAAAGATAAATCTACGAGTTCATGATAAAACGCCTCTAGAAGTCTATATTCTTGGAACGCAGATGACTAAGTTAGGGTTAGGATTCCCTCAATATTCTAATGATATGATAGTAATCCCTGCCCTTGAAAAATGGGGCTATTCTCATGCTGATGCTTCCAATTATGTAGTTGCTGCTTGTTGGGAATTTATTATTCCAGAAGTTGCAATGGATATTGTAAATATAGATGCCCTTTCGTTCTTAAAAAGTATCCTTGATGTCCTTCCTGAGATAATGAGGTGTGATACGTATGAAGAGTTTGCACTTGTAGTGAAAAAGAAAATCTTTCTTCAAGCTGCTCAAATTTGTGCAAACACAACTGGCCTCTATATGGAACCAGCTCCACTAATCTCTTTGATGACAACTTCTTGTATTGAAAACGGGATTGATATCAGTAAAGGGGCCCTTTATAATAACTATGGAATTCATGGAACAGGGTTATCGAGCGCAGCTGATTCTCTAGCAGCAATTAAAAAATACATTTATGAAGAAAAATCTCTCGATAAACAAACCTTGCTTGACGCATTAGAAGCCGATTTTAATGGATATGAAGACCTGTTCACCCTCCTTCGCTATAGAGCTCCAAAGATGGGCAATGATGATGATTATGTTGATTCAATTGCTACAGAGTTACTTGATTGGTTCGCTGATTCATTAGAAGGACATCAAAATGGGCGTAAAGGAATATTTAGGCCAGGCACAGGATCAGCTATGTATTACCTATGGCATGGTAATCAACTAGGAGCCTCTCCTGATGGGCGTAAAAAGGGGGAAGAATTTGCATGTAACTTCTCTCCATCATTATTTACACGAAGCAAAGGACCTGTTTCTCTAATTAAATCTTTTTCGAAAGCTCATTTAAATCGAGTTGCGAATGGAGGTCCATTAACTATAGAGTTGCATGATACAATGTTTAGAAATGAAGAGAGTATAGAAAAAGTAGCAAAACTTGTAAAAACCTATATGGAAATTGGGGGAATGCAACTTCAACTAAATGGTGTAAACCGTGATACAATGTTAGAAGCACAAAAACATCCTGAGAAATATCGAGATCTTATTGTTAGGGTGTGGGGCTGGAGTGGCTACTTCGTAGAACTAGACAAAGAGTATCAAGACCATATAATAAAGAGAATGGAATTTGAACTGTAGATAAAAAAACTTGAAAGGGAGATAACGGTGCCATCTAGTAGAAAATCTCAAAGAGTGACAATGAAAGATATTGCAATAGCTACTGGATTTACGGTAAATACGGTGAGCCATGCTTTAAAAGATCTTAAAGATATCTCCGAAGAAACTAAGAAAATTATAAAAGATAAAGCAAAAGAGATGGGCTATCTTACTAACATGGTCGCAGTATCAATGCGCTCAGGTGTCACTCATACATTAGCTATCATTATTCCTGATATAGCTAACCCCTTCTTTGCGACAAAAGTAAAAGAGATGGATAAGCTTTTACGAGATAATGGCTATAACTCTATTATCATGAATACCGATGAAGATAGCGAAGTTGAATACGAAGCTGTTAGAACTGCTATTAGTCGAAAAGTTGATGGAATTCTTATATGTCCCACTCAAAAAAGTGAAGATATTTTTGATTTACTTATCTCAAACTCAATACCTTATGTCATTGTAGGAAGAAAATTCTCTACCCGGTTGTTTTATACTGTTGTTTGGGATGATGTAATGGCGGGGTATTTAGCTACTGAGCATCTTATAAAAAGTGGAAAAAAACACATTTTATATCTCAATGGACCTGAAC
>SABI01000156.1 GCA_009929055.1 Spirochaetia bacterium
TACTTATCCTGTAAACAAAAAGATCTCCTTAAAAGCAATGACGCTAAATAATGAAAAACAAAAGATAAACGATTCTCTTGGGAACCCTATTATTATAGGTATTGTTGTAATTTGGAGAGTCGTTAATAGTGCAAAGGCTGTCTTTAATGTTGAGAACTATAAAGAATTTCTCTCTACCCAGACAGACTCTGCCTTACGTAATATTGTGCGACTCTATCCATATGATGAAAGTGATGCTCAAGGAGAAAAGTCTTTAAGGGGTAGTTCTTTAGAAGTAGCTGAGAAACTAAGACTAGAAATTCAAGAAAAAGCAGAAATAGCAGGATTAGAAATAATGGAAGCACGAATTACTCATCTCTCCTATGCACCAGAGATAGCTGCTGCTATGTTACAGCGTCAACAAGCTTCTGCAATTATTGCAGCAAGAAGTATGATAGTAGAAGGGGCTGTATCTATGGTAGAAATGGCTTTAGAACAATTATCAGAAAAAGAGATAGTATCTCTCGATGAGGAACGTAAGGCTGCTATGGTGAGTAATTTACTTGTAGTCCTTTGTGGAAACAAAGATGCTCAACCAATAGTCAATTCTGGTTCTATTTATTAAGTTAGAGTGATATGGCAAAAGATAGTGATAAAAAACAGATAGTATTAAGGCTCTCCCCTACTCTTTGGAAAGAGATAGCTCGTTGGGCAGAAGAAGATTTTAGATCTATTAATGGCCAAATTGAATTTCTATTAACCGAACAAGTAAATAAACATTATAAAAAAAAGGATGAGGGAGAGACTCCCTCATCGTAACCTTATATTAGTGTCCCTTTGTAGGTGTTACCAACAAGCCCAGAGAGGGCGACTGTCACTACTTCCCCATTTTGTAGGGGCTTTTTAGGTTCAAAAACAATCATTTCATTGTGCTCACTTCTTCCTAAATAGTGCTCTTTGTTTTTCTTAGCTTTTCCTTCAACAAGTAGTTCTACCGTATCATTACACCGTTTCAATTTATGTTCTTTTGTGAGAGCTCTCTGGTTTTCAATAAGGCGATTTAATCGCTCCATTCGAATAGCTATAGGGACTTGATGGCTCATTTCTACTGCTTTAGTTCCCTCTCTTGGATTAAAGTAGTACATAAATGCTTCAATAAACTTCACCTCATTTATAACTGAGAGGGTTTCATTAAAATCGTCTTCTGTTTCTCCAGGGAACCCTACCATTACATCTGTTGTATAAGTCATATCGGGGATAGCTCGGGTGATATCGCTAATAAGGGCTAAAAACGAATCTCTTGTATATTTTCGTCTCATAGCGGTAAGTATCTTAGTAGAACCACTTTGAAGGGGGATATGAAGGTGATGAGGGAGTTTTTCTTCTTTAGCTATGAGTGAAATAAGATCAGGAGAAAAATCTTTTGGGTGGGGAGATTCAAAGCGAATCCATTTTACTTGTGTTGCTTCCCTTACTACTTTATCTAAGATGTCTGGGAATTGATACAATATCCCATTTTCAGTGTAATTATATGAATTTACATTTTGACCAAGGAGGGTAATTTCTTTTACCCCTAGGTCTTCTAATCTTTTCACTTCTTCTATGATACTTGTCACACTACGTGAAATTTCTCTTCCTCTCACGTAGGGTACTATGCAGTAGGAGCAAAAGTTATTACAGCCATTCATGATAGGGACAAAAGAGGAGATATCTCCCATTTTATGGTAGTTATGGGTAAAGGTGTATTCTTCTTTTCTCTCATCACTAGCACCGCTAAGGATTGCTGCTATGCGGTATTTATCATTTGTTCCGATGACATGGTCTACAGCTGGCGCCATTTCAATTATTTCATCATGAAGTCTTTCTGCCATGCACCCTGTAATGATAAGGGTAAGATCATGATCTTCTTTTAGGTGTTTATAAAACCCTATTCTTCCCCATATCCTATTTTCTGCTGTTTTTCGTACACTACAGGTGTTTATTATAACGCAGTCTGCTTCTTCGCCCCTTTTAGCCTTACTAATGCCATGTTCTATGAGGCTTAACTCTAAAGCATTGCTCTCTGCAATATTCATTTGACATCCATATGTTTCAATCCAATAGGCGTTATGTTTTTTATCTATCATCTATTTCTCTTATTTCCTTATTCTCTTTAGTGCTGCTTTATAGGTGTTATACATCAACATTGCAATGGTCATTACCCCTACTCCCCTTGGAACAGGGGTGATTGCTTCACATATTGGGCTTACTGCATCAAAATCAACATCACCTGTTAAGCGGTATCCTTTTATTTTTGTCTTATCTTCTACCCTATTTATCCCTACATCTATAACTACTGCCCCATTTTTCACCATATCACGAGTAACCATATGAGGTTTTCCTACTGCAGCAATAATAATATCTGCCTGTTTTGTAATTGATGAGAGATCCTTGGTTTTACTATGGGTAATGGTCACGGTTGCGTCGGTGTGTTTTTGGACGAGTAGAAGGGCAATAGATTTTCCTACTAAGACGCTACGACCAATGACTACAACATGTTTTCCACTTACTTCTATATTATAGTATTCTAACATTTTTATAATTCCAAAAGGGGTGCATGGGATAAATCCATCCTCTTCTCTTAAAATTTTACCAATATTTACAGGGTGAAGACCATCTACGTCTTTATCTGGGTCTATTGCATTAATGATGTTTGATTCATCTATCCCTTTAGGAAGGGGAAGTTGAACAAGGATTCCATCTACCTCTTCATCTTCATTTAACTCTTTTATTGTATGAATTATTTGTTCTTCACTAATATCTTCTTTAAAGAAAATATCTTTATGTCCAAAATTAAGGCTTTCTGCCATCTTTTTTTTACTACTCACATAGGCTAAAGAGGCTGGGTCATTACCAACTAAAATTACCGCAAGAGTTGGAGGATGGGTGGTAAAGAGACTCATCTGTTCTTCTATTTCTTTATAGACAGAGGTGGCAACTTCTTTTCCTGTTAATAAAATCATATATTCCCCCAAAATTTGTTTTATAAAAGTAGTCCTCCTTTTATATCAAAAATTTGTAATTATGTGTACACTCCATCTGTTATTTAAAACAAAGTTGCATGGTTTTCAAAGTTTGATAAAACCGATATGATAAAAGTATTATTTCACTCTTAGTTTTGAGGAGAATTTTTTATGAAGAGATTTCTATTAATAGGGTTGTTTATCGCTGCCCTCATTATGAGTATAGGGGCTAAGGAAGGACAGATTCCAACCTATGAAAAAGGTTCCCAAATGTTCACGTTCCGAGCAGGTCCTGTTATTCCAGCTTTTATCTATCTGCCATACCAAGATCCCACACTATTAAGTTTTACTGATAGTCGCCTTAAAGTTGGTGGATATGGAGCGATTCGTTATCAAGGTTTTTTATCTTCTTACTTTGCCCTCGGCGGTGAATTAGGGTATCTCTTTGATTATGCTCGTAGTGATTTATTTACCTCTGTCCCTTTTCAAGCAAAACTTACCTATATCCCTCTTCAAGGAACATTTGAAATTCCTATAAGTTTTGGTCTTGGGTTTGCTTATAACACATTTAGAACTTCTTCATATCTTTCTTTCTTTACTGAACTAGAAGTGGGATTTAGTTATTACTTTACTGAAGCCTGGGGATTATCTTTAAGTAGTGGACTCCAGCTTATCCCAGAAGTCTATTTTGGAACGAATAGAGATCAGACTGCCCTTGGTGGTTTTCTCCCTATTACCCTTTCAATATCGTACAGAAGTAATAACTAGGAGACTAACATGAAACAATCTAATCTATTACAAACAATCATCCTTTTATTAGGTGTCCTTTTATTAACTGTAGGATGTAACACAGATGGAGAAGGACTCTTTTATCTCGTAAGTCAATCAGAAGAGAGTGTTAATGTAGGAGCAGTTACTTTGATAGGAAGTACTCCAACAGACCTCTTTGCTCACACCGATAGTAGTGGACTCCAAAGATATACTATTTCTTCAGGTGCGTGGACTTCTATACCAGCTTCAGTAACTCCAGTACTAGCTAATCAAGTTTCAACTGATGGAACGAATATTTATTACTCAGGTCGTAGTGGAGAAGGAGAGAATAATAAGCTCTATTCTTTTGTTAAGTCAGGTATTCCAGATTATTCTTCCTCTGTTGCATCTCTTAATAATACTTATGATATTCTTTCCATGTTACCACAGCACGACCTCATGACAACCCGAGAAGGAACAGATATAAAGGTTCGAAAAGTATCAGATGGTACTGAAATTGCTTCGCATGCAGGAACTTTTGTTGATGCGCTATTGTTAGCACAAGGTAATTATTCCTTATCAAGTGGATATACAGGTACGAGTCCAAGAACTTATACTCATACCCTCTTTGATGGAACTAATTCCACAGTAATCACATTAAAAGATGGGACTACTAGTGTTACTGATGCAGTAATTAAAGCATTCTTTATTGATGGTACAAATATTGCAGTTGTAACGGGTGGTGGTGATGTTTATTTTAAAACTGGTTTAACTATAACAGGTGCACCTACTGAATTAGCAAAGAATGGAAATGTTCCCCTCTCTTCTAGTACAGTAACGCTTTCTCCTCTCCCTGTTGTACATGAAGCTCTTTCTTCTACCTCTTCTACCTTCTTTGTCCAAGGTTTAAATAACTATATGTATGAAATTGACCCAGCAGATGGAACTGCAGTTGAAAAAAGTTTCTCTACAATAGCATTAACTGTACAAGTTTCATCATTCTTAGAAGCTAATTCGAAGTATTATATTGGAACTGTCAGCAATGGTATTCTAGAAATTACTTTCCCACTATAAAAGATTATTAAATAAAAAAAATTGGAGGCTAAAATAGCCTCCTTTTTTTGTTAGTCACACCTTACTTCATGTAAAATTTCTCTTACTTCAGGGTCACTATATTGTTCGTCTATCTCTTCTTTAGATAAGCCAATGAATTCATGGTTCATATAGTGGATCCATGTCTCATCTTGTTCACTATAGAGCTCATGTTTTCTACAATAATAATCGGGTTGAATAGGTAAAGGGGTAATAGTTTTATAATGGGGAATTTTATAATCGTACACTGCTACTTTTATATCAGAGCGAGGGATTCCTTTAGCAAGCATAACATTCACAAGGGCATTTACTGTTTTACCTGTATCAAAGATATCATCTACTATTAAAATTTTATCTCCATTTCGGAGATGCTCTGGTGAATATGTCCACCCGTCAATTCTTACTGCACTCTCTAACTTCATATTCTCGTAGCTTCTTGCAACAACAGCAGCATAATAGACAGGCCGTCCTTCTGCTTGTTTACGAATTAATTTATAATACTCGCTAAAAACATTACCCATATATACTCCCCCTCTAAGGGAAATATATATGATATCTGGAACAAATCCATCTTTCTTGTGCATAGTATAAACGAGTTTCAAAGCTGCGTCTCGTTGCATCTCTGGGGAAATGAATTCTTTTTTCATACAGTATTATCCTTTTAATTAATCGGCCAGGGTGAGAATTATTACACCATTAGAGGTGACTGCTATAGTATGTTCAACATGGGCAGAAGGTTTACCATCACCTGTTACTACTGTCCACCCATCTTCTAAAGTTTCAACTCGTTTGGTTCCTAAGTTAATCATTGGCTCTATTGCTAATACCATTCCTTCTCTAAGCCTAGGATTAGCTGAAAATGAGTTTACATAGTTAGGTATTTGGGGCTCTTCATGAACAGCGATTCCTACACCATGGCCACAATAGTCTCTTACTACCCCATAGCCAAATCTTTCAGCATGGCGGGAGATAGGAAGTGATATGTCATGGATACGGGCTCCTTTCTTATTGGCCCCTTCAATCCCATACATAAGAGATTCGTTTGTTACTTTTACGAGTTGCTGAACTTCTTTAGCTACATTATTACCCACAAGGTGGGTACGAGCTGCATCACTAAAGTAGCCATTAAGGTTGATACCAATATCTAATGAGACGATATCTCCATCTAAGAGAGCTCTACTTGATGGAATGCCATGAATCACCTCTTCATTTACAGAAATACAACAAGAGGCAGGAAAACCCATATAGTTCAAAAAAGCAGGAATTCCTTTATTC
>SABI01000157.1 GCA_009929055.1 Spirochaetia bacterium
TCTTCATGGCTTGCATCAATAACAGGAGCTATTGCAGCAATGGCAGAGCCTCCACAGATACCAGTGCCAGCAGAAATTAACCCCGATTGCCTCCAAGGTACTTTAAGGAATTTCCCTAACACATATCCTCCACCAAAGGCTGTAAGGAGGGTAAAGCTCATCACGATTAAAGAAAAAGAGCCAATATGGACTACTTGATCTATACTTAAAGTGACCCCCATTCCAATTATCGCCCCTTTTAACAACTTCTTTCCTGTAAAGTTAATTCCTTCTTTGAACAGAGGGAATTTTATAATGAGAGGATAAAAAAGCATCCCCACTAAAAGGGAAAAAACTCCACCACTAATGAGATTTTTGGGAATAAAGGAACTTAAAGTAATCCCACACAAAGCAACTAAGGAAGCTAACAAAATACCTGGTATATATTTGAATATTGTTTTCATGTAGAGGATAATACTAACTCTCTATCATAATTACTAATTATATTTTATTATTTATCTATAAATATTTCTTATGGAGATGAGTATGCTAGATTTTCGCTTTATTACCTTTCTTGCAGTCTGTGAAAAGATGAGTTTCACTAAAGCAGCTGAAATGATTAACATTACTCAACCAGCTGTTTCTCAACATATTCGAGCACTTGAAGAGCAGTTTGGAAAAAAACTATTTACTATTATTGGAAGGCAAATTTATCTTACAAAAGAAGGAGAAGAGCTTAGGAAATTTGTTCAATCTCTCAAAGTTGATATTAATCGCTTTGGTAGGTATTTCGACCAAAAGAAAGAAGAAGAGAATGTCTCCTTTGGGGCAACTCTCAGCATTGGGGAGTTCACCCTCCCCAAAGTAATTGCTCAGTTGATGAGAAACAACCCTAACAGGCATATCAAACTCCATGTTGATAACACCACTCACCTATTAACTATGATAGATAAAGGAGAAATTGACTTTGCTTTTATTGAAGGCTCTTTTAATAAGAGAGAATATAATTACCGCCTCTACTCAATGGAACGATTTATCCCCATTGCCTCACATGAATGTATGATGCGTCATAAAGGAGATTCATTAGTAGATCTTCTGAATGAAAGACTCCTTATTCGAGAAAAAGGGTCAGGGACAAGGGCTGTATTAGAGCAGATATTAGAAGAAAAAGGATTAACAGTAGAGAGCTTTAGCCATATAGATGAGATTGGGAATTTAAATGTCATTAAAGAATTAGTGAAAGAGAACCTGGGGATCTCTTTCATGTACGAAACAGCAGCTAGAGATTTAATAGAAAAAGGTTTGCTGTATGAACTCCCATTAAAAGACTTCTCTGCTGTAAGAGAATTTAATTTTGTCTATTCTCTAAACTCGCAATATGAAGAAACATTCTTAAAGTTTTTAGAAGAATGTAAAAATATACTCACTTAGTTATCCAGATTATTTACCCACAAAAGCAAGAAATAGCAGTAGTAACGTAAGGAGTGCTGAATAAACTACATATTTAACTCGTATCATCTATGGCCTCCTGTAGTAAGATAAACAAACAGAAGGAGAGAAAAGATACAGCTATATAACAATTATATTAAAATTATTTGTTATAAAGCTCTTTTTTATCTAATGAATTCTTTTTTCGTATTCAAATGTAAAGCTCACAGCATCCCCTCTATACCACCCTTCAGAGTATTCAATGATTTCGTTTGTATCAAGAATTACCGTATTTCTGAAATACTGTAGTGGTGTTCCTACTGGAACTTTTAGAAGTTTTGCTTGATGTGTATCAGCAGCAACAGCTTCAAGGGTTCTCCTTGTCTTCTTTATAGTGAGGTTATATTCACTCTGTAATAGTTCATGTAGAGATCTGTTTGTTATAGTTTTATCCATTAGCCCAGGAACTAATTTGGCTATAAGATAGGAGTGAAGAAGAAGTATTGCCTTACCATCTACTGCTCTAATTCTTTTTAAGAGAAAAAGTGGTGTATTACATTCTATATCAAATTTCTTTGAGATGAGTTCATCACAAACTATCTCTCTTAATTCAGTAACAGCTGTTGTTGGAGTTAAACCTCGATGTTGTATTTCTTCATTTAAAGAGCCATGCCAATCACCAAAGTCTCTTTTTAGCTTCCTATGAGCAACAAAGGTTCCTTTTCCTTGTATTTTATAGACATATCCCTCAGTTGCGAGAGTAGAGATAGCTTGACGAACAGTTGGCCTACTAATTCCAAAATGGAGGGCTAATTCGGGCTCTGAAGGGAGGGCTGTATCAGCAGGGAGATGAATAATAGAGTGTTTCAAACTCTCCTTTAATTGATGGTAGAGGGGAAGAGGGCTTGATTTATCTAAACTAATATGTTCTAGCTCTTTAAGCATCTCTTAATCCTTTTTCAAACTCATCAAAATAAGCTCTTCTACCTCAGGATATTTTTCTTTAAATAAGTGCTCTGTGATATCAACAGCATCTTCGTAACTATTTGCTTCAAGACGGAGAGTTACACATGGTTCAGTTACTGATTTTCTTACCACCACCCATCCTTTTGGATAATCGACTCTCACTCCATCTAAATAGGAGAGGGTATAGGATGAACCTAGTTGTTCCACATGGCTAAGAATTGCTTCCCTCTCATCCTCATCAATGTAAATTCTAATATCTGGGGTAATAAGGGGCTTTTCTATTTTGTCCATTATAGCGCTCAGAGATTCTCCTCTCTCGACTAAGATTTGAAGAAACTTTAAAGCACCAAAGAGGCCATCATCATGTCCTAACTCTTTGAAAAAGAAGTGACCACTCACCTCTCCTGCTAAAATAGCCTCTTCCATAAGAAATCTCTTCTTAATAAAAGCATGGCCACTTCTTTCTGGAATAGGAATTCCTTTACGATGAGTAATATGTTTGTTTACTATAGAAGAAGATTTCCCATCATAGACAATCTTCCCATGTGCTTCTTTCTCTAGATAATAATCGCAGAGGAGAACAAAAATTGCCTCACTTTCACAAAATCTCCCTTTGTTATCAACAAAGATGACTCTATCTCCATCTCCATCAAAAGCTATTCCGACATCAGCTTGATGAATAGTTACTGCCTCTTTTAAGGCGCTAAGGTGCTTTTCTACAGAGGGGTTAGGATTACGGTTTGGAAAGTGTCCTTCACATTCACAAAAGAGGGGGATAACAGTGTGACCCATTCTTTCTAAAAGTACTGGCGCTAAAATACTTGCAGCGCCATTGCCACAATCAACAACGACTTTCAAGGTTCCACTCTTTAAGATGTTTTCATCTATCATAGATAGATAAGAATCAGTTATATCTAGAAATTCATATGTTCCTGTTCCACTTATAAACTCTTCTGAGTTTGCGAGAGTCTCGATCTGGGCAATATCTTTTGGTTCAATGGGAGAGTCTCCTAAAGAGATTTTAAACCCATTGTACTGGGCAGGATTGTGACTCGCTGTCACCATCACTCCACCATCTAAGGCTAATTTCTTCTTCGCAAAATACAACAGAGGAGTTGGGGTCATCCCAATATCTACTACATGTGCTCCAGTAGAAAGAAGTCCTTCGATGAGGGTCTTTTTTAAAGATTCAGTTGAATAACGAGCATCTCCAGCGACAACAAGAGAGCCCCCTTTAAGGATTGTTCCAACAGCCTTTCCGATAAGAAGAGCATCTGCTTCTTTGAGTTCTTCTTGATACACACCCCTAATGTCACACTCTTTATACATACTCATAAAAGGTCTCTCCTTTAGCTTTCCTGGTCGGCTTCTTTCTCTCTAATTGAGTAACTGTTCGCTTTTTTCATCAAAGAAAAGAATTCCTTTTTGATCAAAAACAACTTCTACAGTCTCATCAAGTTGACTAGAGAAGAACCCTGGAACTTTTACCATCACTTCGCTTGTTTCCCTTCTAGCTGTAATAATTGTCTCACTTCCACTAGGGAGGACAGCATAGACACTAAAAGGGACGCTTTTATCTTCACCTTTCTTCTTGTGGATACTCAAGTTTTCTGCCCTTACACCTAATAAAAGAGGTTGGTTTTCAGTTATCTTTTTCACACCATCCACTTTTGAGACATCTATCCTCATATCATTTGAAATAAAGGTAAAAGAGTCTGACCCCTCTTTCTTTACTACCCCTTTTATAAGGTTGATAGGGGGGCTCCCTACAAATTTAGCAACAAACAAATTCTTTGGTTTATGATAAATCATCTCTGGAGTATCTAGTTGCATAATTACCCCTTTGTTCATCACTACAATTCTATCAGATAATGTAAGGGCCTCAATTTGATCGTGGGTAACATAGACGGTAGTAGCGTTGAGAGTTTTATGAAGGTGTTTTAATTCGCTTCTCATATCGACTCTGAGGAGGGCATCTAAGTTACTTAGTGGTTCATCCATTAGAAAAATATCTGTCTCACTCGCAATCATCCTTGCTAAAGCTACACGTTGTTGTTGCCCCCCTGATAACTCTGAAGGATAACGAGCCCCATAGTCTTCCATTTGCACTTGTTTTAATACTTTTTTTACCCTCTCATCAATCTCTTGCTTAGGAAGTTTTTGTGATTCAAGACCTAGGGTTATATTCTTAACAACATTCATGTGGGGCCAAAGTGCATAACTTTGGAACATAAATCCCATATTTCTTTGTTCAGGAGTCACATAGACCCCTTTTGATTTTGAGTGGAGAATTTTTTGCTGAGCCATGATTTCTCCATCAGTGGGTTCTTCTAACCCCGCTATCATCCTCAGTGTGGTGGTTTTGCCACATCCTGAGGGGCCAAGGAGGGTAAGGAACTCTCCCTGTTTGATTTCAAGGCTCAATCTATCTACTGCCTTCACCTTGCCATATAATTTTGAAATATTAGAAAGTTCTATCTTGTTCATAATTTATCCTATATCAATTGTTTTGTATGGAGAGCGCATTGAAAGAACCTTAATCAAGACGTTCGCCACAATAATAACGACGAGTAATAGCAGGGTAACCCCGTTTACATGCTGAGTTTGCTCTTGAGTCTTATAGGCAAAGATTACTGTAGTGAGTAATCCTGTCTTTGGTGTAACCAAAAGAATAACGAGGCTTAACTCCCTCATACTTGTAATGAAGGTGAGTAGCATTCCACTAACAAACCCACTCTTACTTAAAGGTAATAAGATAAGTCTAAACCGTCTAAGCCAAGGAATTCCTTGAGTAATAGCAGATTCTTCTAAAGATTGATCAATTTGCATCATTGCTGAAATACCACTACGGGAGGAGAATGGGAGGTTTTTCACAATAACGATGAGGACAATAAGAGAAAATGTTCCATATAGGGCTGGAATAGGACCAATAGGTTTACTAAACATACTAAGGTATATTGCTGCAAACGCTATTCCTGGAAATACATAGGGAGCAAAGGCAACCCCCTCAATAAGTTTAGCAATTTTGGTCCCTCTGTTCTTCACCACAGTATATCCTATGAGTAGGCCAAGGAAGGCATTCACTACCGCAGCTATGACACCAAGACGTATTGAATTATATAGAGCATTGAGTATTCCTGGGTTCCGTAATACTCCTCTTTGGCCACTACTTATCATAGGGTCGCTCTCTCCTATCCAGAAGTGGGTGGTCATATTACTTAATGAGTAGTTATCTGGAAGAATAATGAAGGTACTTAATATAAGCATGATTATTGGAAACACAATCACTAATAAGAGAAATACCCATAAAATAGCAACTACTACAGGTTTCATCTTTCCAAGAGACATTGGGTTTGCTCTAAAGCCCTTCCCTTTCATCGTAACAAAGCTCTTTCTCACCCCAATAATCTTATTGTTGATAGAAATAGCTGTCATAGCAAATACAATAAGAACAAGTGCTAGAACAAATGCATCTCCTGTATTTCTTGCATTAATTAGGGCATAAATTTGTGTAGGAAGGGTAAAGAACCTCACAGGAAGACCTAATAAGGCAGGAGTCCCAAAAGTTCCCATACTTCGAGTAAAGGTGAGAACAAAAGAAGAGCCAAGGGCAGGGAGGACCAAAGGAAACGTAATCTTTGTTAAGACCTTCATCCTCGATAATCCTGCAACCGAACCAGCCTCTTCAAGTTCACTATCTATGGTTCGTAACGCACCACTAA
>SABI01000158.1 GCA_009929055.1 Spirochaetia bacterium
CCATGGGTCTTAGAGACACAGAACACTTTAGAAAATCATATATAAATCCAGCACTTGAACTCAGAGCTATCGAAATGACGATTCCTACCAAACCTACTAGTGGCAAGCAAAAGTATCGAACCAGTGAAGTTGGTAAGCACATATTAGAAAACCTTGGAGATGAAGAAACAATTCCAAAGAGATAAGAAAAATAAAAATATCGAAATTAAAAGAGATTTTTTCATTCAAACTGGCTATCTTAAGTTTAGCCTCTAAAATTCCACAGGGTAATAATAAACTCTTTTGGTTTAGATTACTTTCAATAGATCAACCATGTTACAACTTGGAATGAAATTCGGGTAAGAAAGGGATCCCTCACTCCATTATTGTTCTCTTAAGTAAGAAAGTACCAGATGAACTCTTCACAGATTCTCTTTTTCTCTATACCCTACTTTACATGTCTATGCCTACAGAACGAGCATATAAAATAGCACGCCTACAGATCATATCTGCCATGACCACCTTTGGTACTATTGGGGTGTTTGTACGATATATACCTCTTCCTTCTAGCGAAATTGCTTTATGGCGAGGTGTTATTGCCTTCTGTGTCCTCTCCCTGTTTCTCCTTGGAGGGGAAAAAACTTCCTCTCTAAAGAACTATAGAACTAAGTTAGGAAGGCTCTTCTTTTCAGGTGTTGCAATGGGCTTCAATTGGCTTTTGTTATTTGAGGCCTATCGTTATACTACAGTAGCTCTGGCAACTTTGAGCTATTACTTTGCTCCGACCATTGTAATCATTGGGAGTGTTCTCGTTTTTAAAGAGCGACTTTGCATAAAACAAATCATCTGCTTTCTAATATCAACAGCTGGATTAGTTATGATTATTGGGGTTGTAGGGGGTGGAACTAATGACTTTATCGGAGTCCTCTATGGCCTTGGTGCAGCTGTGTTTTATGCAATTGTGGTGTTAACTAATAAAGCTACAGGGGTGGTTCCTGGTCTAGAGCGAACCTGGATTCAATTTATAGCTGCGAGTATTGTATTACTCCCTTACACCTATTTTACAAACGGTTTTCACATCCATGAAATCACAATGCTTGGTCTTGTGAGTCTTCTGATTATTGGTGTAGTACACACAGGCATCATGTATTACTTCTATTTCTCATCTCTTAGCCATCTAGAAGGACAGAAGGCAGCGATACTTAGTTATATCGATCCTATTGTGGCAATAATCCTCTCAGTAACACTTTTAAATGAAACTATAACTCTCTATCAGCTTATAGGGGGCCTCCTCATCCTTGGTGCAACCTTGGTAAATGAGTTACGACTGAAGTCAAGATGAGTGTAATTACAGCTACTTAGAAAAACCTTGAATTCTTTTCTATGCTACTTTTGCTGGAAACCAACCTTTTGTCCTATTAGCTATCTTCACTAAAGTGAGCATCACTGGTACTTCTACTAATACCCCAACTACAGTTGCAAGGGTAGCACCCGAACTTAACCCAAAGATTGAGATTGCTACAGCTACAGCAAGTTCAAAGAAGTTGGAAGCCCCAATTAGACCAGCAGGGGAAGCAATGTCATGTGGAAGGCGCCACACCTTTGCCCAAAGATAGGCGATAAAGAAGATGAGAAAGGTCTGGATAACTAAAGGAATTGCAATGAGAAAGATATTAACTGGATTATTTACAATCATCTGACCTTGGAATGAGAATATGATAATCAGCGTTAAAAGTAACCCAGTAATTGTTATGTTAGAAAACTTTGGAATAAATGTATGTTCAAAATAATCTGCTCCACGTCTATGAGTTATAACTATCCTTGAAAGCCAACCAGCACTAAGGGGAATTACAACAAAAAGAATTACTGAGAGAAACAGCGTCATCCAAGCAATAGTAATACCACTAATACCTAATAAGAGACCAACAATTGGAACAAAGGCAACAAGAATGATTAAATCATTAGTTGCAACCTGCACTAAGGTATAGGCAGGATTTCCCTTTGTTAAATGACTCCATACAAACACCATTGCAGTACATGGAGCTGCTCCAAGGAGTACTGCCCCAGCGAGATACTCTCTAGCAAGTTCTCGAGGGAGAAAAGATCGATACACTACATAGAAGAAGAATATTGCAATGAGGTACATGGTAAAGGGCTTAATCAGCCAGTTCGATACCCATGTGATAATTAAACCTCGTGGGTTTTGCCCAACTTTCTTTATACTATTGAAATCAACCTTGAGCATCATAGGATAAATCATCAGCCAAATAAGGATGGCTACAGGGATAGAGACATTTGCATACTCAAATTGAGAAAGGAAATTAGGTATAATAGGTACATATACCCCAATTAATATACCCACAGCCATGCAAAGTAGAACCCATAGGGTGAGATATTTCTCAAAAAAACTGATTCCAGTATCTCTCGGTAGCTTATTAGACATATATACCTCCAATTTATTAAGATTTGTAGAATACATTTTATTTAGTTTCAATAAAAAATTAATCACATTTTACTCAACAATTAGAACAACTTTTCACAAGAGGGAGACTTCTATTGGTTGAGATATGTTTCAGATATTCAATTAATTCATCCATCTCTTCTTCATGTAAAGAGTAATAGATCCATTTCCCCTTCCTTTTGGATACTACAAGGCCACTAGAAGTGAGTAGCTTCATATGATAACTCAGCGTCGGCTGGGTTATATTGAACGACTCTAAGATATCACAAGCACAAAGAGGCTCTGTGGTTAATAGGCTAATAATATTTAGCCTAATCTCTTCTGAAAGAGCTTTGAGTTTGAGTAACTCTTTAGAGCTTCCTTTTCCTTTATGTTCCATCTATAATCTCCTGTACATATAGAAGAATATCTATATGTTGAAAATAAATCAACATACCTAATGATTCTGTCCAAAGAGTCCCTTTTTCTTGAAAAGGCATCTGCACTAAGTGCTACAAGAGGAGCTATCAAAGAATTGTTTCTCTTCTTACTTGATTACATCAGAGAAGAGAGAAGCCAGGGAAGAGCTTTTTCATAAGAGAATGCAGCATTCTTATAAGCTATTAATCTAATACTTTTGAAGATGTGAGTTGAACCTTATCATAGAGAAGAGAAAACACCTGATTTTTGGAACAATTCTGCATTGTTCGCTAAGTACTCAATCAAAAATGATGGATTGTTTTCTTGAAGCGTTCAACGATGTAACTTGGAGGGAGAAAGATGTCATACATTTGGAATACTCCCGGTTGGCCTTCCTATACATATAATGCTGTAGAAGTAGAAAAATAATTAATCCAAAGCAATACCTCTCTCTGTTAGGTAGTTCTCATAGGAGGACAGAGAAAATGATTGAATATGTTATTGGCAATATTCTTAATGCAGATGTACAAGCTATAGTGATGGGGGTGAGCCTTGATGGAATTATGGATCACAAACAAGTATTAGATGTGGAGAAAGTGTTTCCTTCCTTTTATAGTGATTATACTCAGATGTGTTTTAAGAAACACATTTCTATTGGCAAGGTAGGGCTTACTCATCGCCACAAAATCGACAATCCCCACTATCTTATCCACTTCCCAATTGCAGATACGTTTAATGGGGTAATTCATATTGAAGATATTGAATTAGGATTATCTTCGCTTTTAGGGTTCATAAAGGAGTATAAGGTGAAAAGTATTGCTATTCCCCCACTAGGAGTAGATATCTTAGGATTAAGATGGAAAGAGGCTAAAGCTCTCTTTGTACACACCTTTACCCCCCTTAATGAGCTAAAGGTCCTTCTTTATGAGCCCGACCCACCTTTTTGATTAAATAGGAGATGTGTTTACTGAAGGTGCCTGAGGGCACCTTCAGGAGATTAAGTGGTAGGTAAGTGTATTCTTAAAATGAATTAAAATTTTTTTAATTTAGAAAAGTAGATTTGATTATGTAATATTATGAACACTAAAAGGAACAATGACTTTGACTCTATTTGATTAAAGTATATAGTAGGTAGATAGAAAAGAGTTGAAATATCTCAATTGAGATACGTAATTAAAATATTTTATGAGTACTGTGAGGGCAAACTACATGCAAGCAATAATTCTAGCAGCTGGGATGGGCAAAAGGCTCAAGAACCTAACTGAACACAACACAAAGTGTATGGTGGAAGTTAATGGTGTTACCCTCATGGAACGAATGTTAACTCAACTCGACTCATTAGCACTACGTAAGATTATTATTGTTGTTGGGTATAAAGGGGAAGAGCTGATAGAGTTTATTCATACATTACCTGTAAAAACAACAATTGAATTTGTTGAAAACCCTATTTATGACAAAACAAACAACATCTATTCACTCTATTTAGCTTCAAACAAGATGTTAGAAGATGATACTCTACTGCTTGAATCAGACCTCATTTTTGAAGATAGTATTCTAAAACTCTTGATAGAAGATAAAAGAAGTTCCTTAGCCCTTGTTGATAAATATGAGAGTTGGATGGATGGGTCAGTAATAAAATTGTCTGATGATAATAAGATTATTTCATTTATAGCAAAAAAGAAATTTGCTTTCACAGAAATTGATTCTTACTATAAAACAGTCAACATCTATAAATTTAGCAAAGGGTTCTCTTCAACACACTACGTTCCATTTTTAACTGCGTATCAATCGGCATTAGGAAAAAATGAATATTATGAACAAGTTTTGAGAGTTTTAACAACGATTGAGGATCTTGAATTAGAGGCAAAAATTCTTGAAGGTAATAAGTGGTATGAAATTGATGATATACAAGATTTAGATATTGCTTCTTCAATCTTTGTAACAGATAAAGAACAAAAATTAGCAAAAATTGAAGAGCGCTTTGGTGGCTACTGGCGCTACCCTAAAATGATCGATTTTTGTTATTTAGTGAACCCTTTTTATCCTCCCACCATTCTTCTTGATGAAATAAAAGCAAATCTACAAACACTTATTACAAGCTATCCTTCTGGACAAAAAGTAAATTCATTATTAGCAGCAAAGAATTTTGGCATAAGGGAAAATCAAATTGTAGTTGGTAATGGAGCAGCGGAACTGATAAAGTCGTTAACTACTATTATAGAGGGAAACATTGGGGTGATTCGTCCAACTTTTGAAGAATATCCTAACCGTATTTTAGATAAAAGTCGTCTAATCACATTTATCCCTCATAATGAGAATTTCCAATACAATGAACATGACTTAATCTCATATTTTGAAGATAAAGATGTTTCAGCAATTATTCTCATAAATCCAGACAATCCAACAGGCAATTATGTTGATAAAAAGGGAATCCTTCATATTATCAAATGGTGTCACTCTAAAAATATCTTACTTATACTAGATGAATCCTTTGTCGATTTTTCAACTGAGAACTACTCAATAATTGAAAGCTCCCTCCTTGATCAATACCCTCAACTTATCGTTGTTAAAAGCATCTCTAAATCCTATGGAGTACCTGGATTAAGACTTGGAATAGTTGCAACTTCTCATACCATGATCGACTCATTAAAAAAAGATGTCTCAATTTGGAATATTAATTCATTAGGAGAGTTTTATCTACAAATAGAGAGTAAATACCATAAAGACTACCTCCAATCATTAGAACTATTGAGGAATGAGAGGATTCTTCTCGCAGATGGTTTAGCAAGTATTAAGAGTGTTAGGGTAATACCAAGCCAAGCAAATTATATTATGGTGGAGTTAACGGGTGGAATTACATCAAAAAAAGTTGTTGCTGCCTTACTAGAAGAGTGTAATATCCTTATCAAAGACTTAACGAGTAAAATATCGAATGGGAAACAATATGTGAGGATAGCGGTGAGAGATAATGTAGATAATAAAAAAGATAATGTAGATAGAGCTGATACATTAATTGGTGTGGGAAATATTGATCCAAATAGAATTCCAATAACACTTACTGACAAATTCAATGATTTTAAAACAGTAAATAATTTTCAGCCAAGTAAATATGATAATGCAACTATTATAGTTGTTAAGAAGAATACCTCTGTTTTAAGACGACTTAAAGAGTGGTTAAAACGGAATAATACAAATTTAAATGGAACAATATCTGATTTACCTTTATTAATGATTGACGATGAGGCAGATCATG
>SABI01000694.1 GCA_009929055.1 Spirochaetia bacterium
TCATTTACTCCCAATACTTTGACACCTTGAAAGAGCATCATCTCACTGAGGGGGTTTTAGGAAGAAGGCACTACTTGGTATCCTCTGTGGATAGGGCTAGTGAGAGTGACAAGATAACTTATTCCTTCATTCGTGAAGAGATGAAAATGACCAAGGAAAAATTGCAGGAAGTTGAAAAATAGTAGTATCTAATTTTTATCGTACTATTATAATAGAAGGGGTTGTACACATGGCAAAACAAAGATTGGTAGAAAACTTTATCCTTAATCCTGATAACTATCAGAAGAAGCCTTTGCAGGAAGGTCAAGAAGAGATTATCCAAATAGAAGAGAAATCTGGAAAGAAAGAAAACTATAAGGCAAAGGCTGTCTATACATTTTCCATTTCCAAGCCTGATGTAAAGAATCTGAATGAACGAGTATACTCTTCCAAACTCTGGGAAAAGCAAATCAAGAAGATGAAGAATGAATCCACCTATGGACTTATGAATCACCCTGACGGTGATGGCTCCACCAAGGACATATGGTGTGTTTGGCGTAATCTCAGGTTTAATGAGGAAAAAGATGTTGTCATTGCAGATGCCTATTTGGTAGGTAGATGGGGTGCAGACGTTCTTGAGATGCTTGAAGCTGGTGGGAAAGTTGGTCTTTCCACTTCTGGTTTTGGTGAATTTCAGGAAGACAACCACACCATCGACCCTGACACCTATGAACTGGAAAGGGTTGCAGACTTTGTATTCAACCCCTCATTCCAAGTGTATGGGGAGAATAGTGACAGGGTTGATACTGAGAAACAAGAAGAAGTTAAGATAGAGAATAGTCCTCTTAGTGAAGAGGTACAAGATAAGGAGAAGGATATGCAAGAAAATAAAAAGATGACCTCGATTGAGGAAAAAGCATTCCGTTTGAACCTCCTCTCCTCCTTCAAAGAGGCCAAGGGGACTGAGGGGTTGGACGAAAGGATTTCTGCCTACAAGGAATTGCTTACCTATTTTGAGGGTGATGTTGCGTCTGATGTAAAGGCTGATATTGAGAAAGCCCTTTCTGAGGATTTGGCCAAGAAGGAAGATTTTGCCAAGAAAGGTGAAACTTTTGACAAGGTGAATGATGAGAAGAAATCACTTGAGGAAAATGTTGTTTCCCTCACA
>SABI01000695.1 GCA_009929055.1 Spirochaetia bacterium
AAGACCATTTTGGCTGGTGCATTATTCGAAATCATTAAATGGATGCCCACTCCACAGACTGTTCTCCATCATCTCCTTCTGCTCTAATACGAAAATATAATTTTCTATTTATACCTAGAGCACCGCTGTTCTGGAGAGCAAAATCTGCCTTATTATACGTTAATAAATAGTCATAAGTATACTGATTTGCAATACGTACACTTCTTAACATCCTATTTTGTGAATCGTGTATTTCAAGGGTATAAAATATACTCTCTATTATATCTTCTTCAGGTATTCTATCCCAGGCTAGTTTCACATCTGGGCCAACAAACTCAGTTACATCTCCGGAAGCAGTATTAGTTACCCTAAAATTAGATACTACACTAAGGTTTTTAGCAGAGTTAAGTTCTATAGATAGAGTCACCGGAGAACTTCTTCTACCGTTAATATCTACTGCCCTTATTTCAAATATTGCTAAACCTGCAGGCTCTCCAATTATCTCTTGGATCATGCGTTCGTTAGGGTTGGTCTCTAACTGTTGTACTATGTAAGGTTCGGCATGACCTGAGTGCACAATAGAGTAATAAACTACATTATTGGTTAGACTCGGAAGCCAGGATAACTCACCATTTTTACCTATAGAGCCTACTAAACCGCCAGGAGTAGGGGTATACTTAAAGTCTCTAGGAGGAAGGACATTATTACTAATATCGGGAATATCATTACCGCTATTATCAACCTGCTCAGAGTTGATGAATACATCTTTTCCATACTCCTGTAGAGTAACATTTATCTTTCCTTCTCTAGAGTTTTCCACTTCGTCTACTAGGAAGTACTTCTTATCCCACCCATAACGGTCATATGTAAATGCAATAGCATCATTAGGCTCAATACCAATGAATTGATATGGCAATGAGAAAGAAAGTGTTCTTGAGTATCTAGATTTCTTAAGTTCCCTATCAGCAAAACTTCTTGCAGTATAGTAATTAGTAATATTAGCAAAAGATAGTTGTAATTTTTTATCTAGGTTCTTGTCCTGTTCCTTATACTTGGAATTATAGAACGTAATGGAATTAGTTTTCCAGCTAAGGGCGGGATCTACGATAGATGCTTGAACTGAGTTGAATTTATTTCTACCAGTAGTATCTGATAGCTCCAAATCA
>SABI01000696.1 GCA_009929055.1 Spirochaetia bacterium
TTTCAGACACCTTGATTGCAAAGTTCACATCAGCATATTTTTTCTGAATGTCTAGTTTTTTCTGAGCTACTTCTTTTTCTAATCTATCAACCTCTTCGGCGTTATCCCCTGCAGCTTTAATTTTCTCTTGGTAGGTTGCCTCCATGCTTGAGATTTCGGCATCTTGCAGTGCATCTATAGCAGAAACAGCTAAATTTTTGAAGTAATCATAATATGCCTTTGCCTGTGCAATCTTTAAGTTAAATATGGCTTCCTGGTATTCCTTTTCTGATAGTAACCCGGCCTTATGCATGGCATCAATGTTTTGCTTTTCTATCTCAAATTCTTGAGCCCAGTTTGATAAGCCTACTTGTTGTTTCGCAGCAAATCTATCTTTTTCGGAATTAAGGATGATATTCGTTTTTGCTTGTTCAAAAGCAGCAGTGAGTGCTGCAGTGTCTGCTCCCTCTTTTTGTAGAAACTCTAGTTTTGCCTTGTATGTATCCTCGAGGATCTTGGTTTGAAGAGCTATCTCTTCGTCATAAGTAAGCAGACCAAACTGCTCTTTAAAATCCCTGGTTGCATATACTATTGACTCATAAACGGCTTTTCTTTTAGTTGCAGAATCTGTCTCGGCATCTAAAACCTGTTTATTTGCGTCTTCTACTGCATTTTTCTTCAGATCTCCCGACTGGATCTCTAGATCAACAACATCATCTTTATAATCTTCCAGGATCTTCACTCTTGTTTCTGCAGTACTTGCATCGAGCTGCTGCATGAGAAGATCATATTGTTCCTGTGAAATAGATCTTTGTGCCAGAGCCTTTTCAAAAACAAGAGCCTGAGTAGAATGTGACTTCTCAAGCATTTCAAGATTCTTGTCTAGCCCCTCCTTGACTATAGAAAGTTTAAGAGTGTCAGCTTGCTTCTGATTCTCAAGAATTGCAAGTTCATTATCAGATATCTTGTTTACTATTTCGGATCTCAGCTTCTCATCTTTTACTTTAGTTAGATACTCCTTCAGTGCAGAAATCCTGTCTTTGTAAAATTTATCATTCTCCCTGGTTATCTCAAGATTTGTCTCATTCTCAGTTTTAGACTGAGTAATCCCGGTCTTCTTTAGCTCGGCTATCCTACGGTTGTTGCTACTTTCAAGATCATTCAAC
>SABI01000697.1 GCA_009929055.1 Spirochaetia bacterium
GCATGTTATTGAAGAGTTTAAAGAATTAGACATAAAACAACAGAAGTTTGCTTCTCTTAGGGTTAAACTCCAGTTAGATTCAAAACGTCCCGATAGTAATGGTTCAATGGGTGGAGAGGAAAGTATTTTGCGAAAAGAGGATGGTAAGAAACGGAAGTTTAAATCAGTCCGACGATTATTTGCTGAAATTCCCCATTTATTAATGGATATGAAACCCTGTCTATTAATGTCTCCTCTTGCAGTCAGTCAGTATTTGCATCCTGAATTATATGAATTTGATACAGTCATTTTTGATGAGGCATCGCAAATTAAAACTCAAGACGCTGTTTCCTCTATACTTAGAGCAAAACAATCAATCATAGTAGGAGATAAAAAACAGCTTCCTCCCACAACCTTTTTTGAAGCAAGTGAAAGCGATGAAGACTATGATTCATTCGTAGGTGATGATGAAGAGGATAGTGGTGTTCTTGATACCTATGAATCTGTTTTGGAAGAAGCTTCTTTAATCTTTCCTTCTCCTACACTAAGATGGCATTATCGGAGTAGATATGAACAACTTATTATGTTTAGCAACTCTGAACTTTATGATAATGCTCTAATAACATTTCCTTCTCATACGCAAAATTATCCCAATACTGGAGTTGAGTTTGTATATGTCCAAAATGGAATATATGATAAAGGGAAATCGAGAAAGAATCTCATAGAAGCAGAGAAAGTTGCAGATCTAATTTTTGAACATTTCACTAATTTCCCTAATCGTTCTCTTGGGGTAGTTACTTGTAGTCAATCTCAACAGCAATGTATCGAAGATGTATTAGAGAAGCGAAGAGATCAAAATAGAATTTATGAAAGATTTTTTGATGAGAGTAAAGAAGAATCATTCTTCATTAAAAATATTGAAACCGTTCAGGGTGATGAAAGAGATACAATATTCTTTAGCATTGGATATGGCCCCTCAACTTTACACGGACCTGTACCGATGATGTTTGGCCCAATAAATAGGCTTGGAGGAGAAAGAAGACTAAATGTAGCTATAACAAGAGCTAAAGAGAATGTTAAACCTTTAGTAAACTCTAATACATTACCATTCTTTGTTACACCTGTTATTGCATTTCCTGCACCAAAAATTTCACCGTTTTCAT
>SABI01000005.1 GCA_009929055.1 Spirochaetia bacterium
AAGAATATTTATTATTAAAAGGATTGCTTCTCGAATGTAATCTCTCCATTGATTCACTTATGGCTACATGTTGCAACCAAACGGTATTTAAGATATAATATACCAATAATCTAGAAATTTCTCACCGATAACACCTGAGCTGTATTACATCCTGTGTTCCGGGATGAATAGCTCATGTATGTATCCTTTTACCTGTAGAAAGAGCATAGAGATTAAGGGAGTGCCTTATGAATGAAGAAAATATTAGAGTACTGTTAACAGAAGAAAAATGGACACGTGCCTCTATGAATACCTATACCGTTCCTGCGTTTGAAGAGATTGATGAAACACTCAATCAAGTAGAAAACGGGGAAGATTTAATTGAAATTAAATCAATTTGTGAAGAACACATAAAGAAAAATAAAAATTCAATTATTGCAATGTATATCTCGGGTGTAGTCTCTCTTCTTCGTAAGAGTCTTGATTATGGTAATCTCACCTCATTAATAGAATTGTTCAATGAAAACAACAAACCTAATGTAGTTGAGTTTTTGAGTAACAAAATTCTTAGTCGATATGAAGATAAATATGTATTGAGGGTCTTAGCCGCAACCTATGATAAAGCTGGTAAAGAAGAAGAGAAATATGATCTTTATAAGCGACTCGTTGCAGTCGATTTTGAAGAAACCGACCTCATTCTCACCATCGCTCGACGTTATTTAGAAAAAAATAAAAAAAGTGAAGCGATACTCTATTATAAAAAAGCATTTCAACGATACCTAAACGTTCAAAACTTCCAAGCAGTACAGGAAGTATGGTCTCTCATGCTTACCCTTATACCAGATGACTATTCATACTTATTAGGACTCGCGACAAAAATTATTAACCGATTTAATGGTGAAGGAGCTATCAAAGCTCTCACTCAACTCTATCAATTGTCGATAGAGAAAGATCAATTAGATCAAGCTATCACCACATTGAAATTAATGCTCAATACCGAAACGAATAATGTTTGGGCAAGAGAACAACTTGTTTCGATGTATAGGAAAAAGTATGCAAATCATTCAAGACTCAATTCTTGTATTGAACTAAGTAACCTCGACAAATCTTTTAGAGACATACTCCTAGCAATTGAAGAGTTCGAAAAGAACATAGCTTTTGACAAAGGATCCTTTGTATATCATAAAACATGGAGCATTGGTAGAATTCAAGAAATTACCCCTGAAAAAGTAGTCATAGATTTTGTCTCTAAGAGAAATCATACCATGACCCTCTCTATGGCATTTAATTCTCTCCAAGTGCTTGAGAAATATCATATTTGGGTATTAAAGAGTGTTTTTTCAAAAGAGAAATTACATGATAAATTCATTAGTGATGTTGCTTGGGGCTTAAGAACTCTTATTTCTAGTTTTGGGAACTCTGCTTCCTTAAAAGAGATGAAAGCAGAAATTACCCCTTCGATATTAACTCAAAAAGAGTGGACTAGTTGGTTAAATAAAGCAAAGAAAGTATTAATGAGTGACCCTCTTATTGGATTTGTCCCTAACCAAAGTGATATCTACATGGTTCGTGATACTCCAATCAGTTATGAAGAAAAAGCTCTTGTAATTTTTAAGAACGAGAAACGTTTCTATGCCAAAGTCAAAATTATTAGAGAGTTCTTAGAAAGTGGAGATGTTGAATCTGATTTCTTCACTGAAATGGTGAAATATTTTAGAGATCAATGTGTCGCTTATCAAGGTGTCACCGATCAAGTTCTCTCTAGTTTCCTTCTCATCCAATTCTTAAGTGATAAATATCCCTTTGTTGCACCACCAGAAAATAACAGCTTCAAACAACTCTATAACATGGCAGATTCAGTTCCCCGAACTTTCCAGGCAATTGAAGATAGTGAAATTAAGAAAATGTTCATTAATCAGGTAGTAAAAAGTGAAGATCCAGAAAGAGTTCCTCATGTTTTAGTCTCTCTCTATCCTTATTACCTCACTAGCTACATCATGGACACTTTAAGAGAACAAGGCAAAAAGAAAGTAATAGAAGATATGTTTAAAAAGGCATGTACCAATTATAGAGAAAATGCTGATCTCTTTACCTATTTATCGAGAACTTTTGATAAGAAATATTGGGAAAAGAAGATTAGAATTCCTTTTGAAGTTCTTATCACAAGTCAACTTCAGCTTCTCGATTTTGCTTATAATGCAGTAGATGCTAAAAAGGCGATTACAGAGAATAAGAAAATTGTAAAAACTCTCACAACTATTTTATTTGAAGAGAGAACCGTATTTGACTTTTTATTAACTGCTAATGAAGGACAAGCACAAAGAATCAACTTTATTGTTCAAAGGATGAGTGGTTTAGACCAGTCTAGGAAAATTGAAGTGAAGCATGCCATCTTAGAGAAGTTCCCAGAATTTACATTCTTAGGTGAAGAACTTAGTTCAACAGAGCTTGTCAGTAGTGGCCTCCTTGTTACAAGAAAAAGATATATTGAGAAACAAAATGAACTAGACAGAATTATGAATGTTGAAATTCCTGAAAACTCAAGAGAAATTGGTTCTGCCCTAGAACTTGGTGACTTGAGAGAAAATAGTGAGTTCAAAGCTGCTAAAGAGAAACAAGGGATCCTTAATACTACAATGATGCGTCTAACCGATGAGATATCGAGAGCTTCTATTGTAACCTCTGATTCTGTAGATCCTTCTAAAGTCTCTTTTGCAACAGAAGTTACCCTTACAAACCATATCACTCATGAAACAAATGTGTATCAAATATTTGGCCCCTGGGAATCAAATCCTAATGAAAATATTATTAGTTATTTGGCCCCATTCGGAGCTAAACTTCTTACTCATAAGGTTGGAGAGAGATTTGCTTTTGAAATTAATGAGCAACCCTACGATTTCACTGTTGAATCAATAAAAAAATTACCTGTTTGAAGGTAATCCAATTAATAACTGAGAGAGTAGTTCTACACTACCCTCTCTTTTTTTTGAACAACGTGATGAGTTCAATATGGGCTATGTTATACACTATAAATGTAATTATTATTGCTCCAAGGTAGATTCCACTTAGAATAGTGAAAGATAAAAGAGTACCTATCTGCGTGAAGTACACAGGAGTGCATAAGAAATTCATAATATAGAGATAGATGAAAAGGGGAATATTAGCGAGTGTAATTTTCACAATCTTAGTGATAAAAGAGGTGTCTCTCACCGACAAGACATCTTTTTTATCTAAATAGAAAAGAAACATAAGAAGTCCTAGAGAAAAACTTATTATACTAGCAATAGCAATACTCGAGGCTTCTCCTCGTATTCGTAATAAGAGAATAGTAGAAAAAATATCAACCACAGCAACAATAGAGGCAACAATAAGAGATGGCTTATAGTCATCTATCGCATATGAGACCCTTTGAAGAAATGTATACCAAGCTGCTATAGGCATCGAAATAGCGAAATAAAAAAGAACTTCACTTGTGTTAAGGGCATCAAGGAGAGAATATTTACCACTCTCGAAGAGGACGACACTTGTTTGTTTCCCATATAGAGTCAAAAGAAGAAGAGAAGGGATCAGGAGAGCAAAGAGTGAAATAAGTCCATGGGTAGTAAGTTCCTTCATAAACTTTTTATTCACATTACTTGAAGCTTGTACAAGGGAGGGGAATATTGAAGTCGCTATTGCTCCAAAGAAGATTCCATATGGGGCTTGCCATATAATAATAGCGTTACTAAAATAAGAAACACTCCCTGTCTTTAACGTTGAGGCAAAATAGAATGCCACCTGTTGACTAGCTATCGTAATAAGGGCAGAAAAGGTAACAGGCATCCATCTACGCATCACATCAATAAAATCACTATTAGAAAATTTAAAAGAGATGTGAGAATCATAATGAAGACTCTTAACCCTCATGAAGGTAAAAGCTATTTGAAAGATTCCCCCTAAAATTACCCCTAGAGCCATTGAATAAGGGCCTAGTTGTTGATAAAAAAGGATAATTGATCCAATTACTGTTAAAGAGAAAAGCAATGGAGAAACAGAAGCAATAAAAAACAGATTATGAGATTGCAAAACCCCTATTAATAGGGCATATAATGAAATTAAGGCCAAATAAACCATAAATATTGAGAGTAAACGAGAAGCTAACAAGATAAGTTCTACTTCAGTAAAATCACTAAAGAGCATTATAATTTCTACTCTAAAAAAGTAAGTCCCTATAATAATTGGGGCCATGATTACTATTTGGAATCCAAATAGAGTTCGTAGTAGCTGTTTTTGTCTCTCCCGAGAGACGACTAAGCGGGTAAAGACTGGAATGAAGGCACTATTAAAAGCACCTTCGGCAAAAAGTTTACGGAAGTTGTTTGGAATATTAAATGTAAAGTTAATCACATCCCCTACTCCACTTGCTCCAAAATAGTTAGCTACTACTCGAGCCCGTAGGATTCCTAACACTCTTGAAATAAAAGTAAACACCATAAGTATAAGAGAATTCTTCTTTACTCTATTGAGGGTAACTTCCTCATGTTTTTCCATAATATCGATCCAAAAAGGAGGTTTTGAATTGAGTAAAACGGTCTTCATTAATAGCTGCTCTCATATTATTCATGAAATTATAGAGATAGGTAAGATTGTGTTCAGTAGCGAGCATTCCTGCTAACATCTCTTTTGCTTTAAATACATGACGTAAGTAACCTCTTGAGTATTTTGTGCAGGCAGTACAGGTGCACCCTTCTTGAATAGGTCCACTATCAAATTCATGAGTTGCCCTTTTTAATTGAATCATTCCATCATCTGTAAAAACACTTCCATTTCTACCACTACGAGTAGCTAACACACAATCAAATAGGTCTATACCATTTGATACAGCCTCAAGAATATAATCTGGAGTGCCGATTCCCATCACATAACGAGGGACATCAAGGGGGAGAAATTGGGTAGTATACCCTAAATATTGGGCAAACTCACTACTTGTTTCCCCAACACTCAATCCACCTATAGCAATTCCTGGAAAGCCAATCTCACTTAAAGCTAAAGCAGATTCTTTTCGTAGATCTTCAAAAAAGTTTCCTTGAACAATGCCAAATAAATACCCTTTCTTTTCACTTTTATTCCAATGTTCGAATGATCTATGAGCCCATTTCCTAGTTGTTTCCCAAGCACTTTTTGCTTCGTTATAAGGAATATTTGGAGCTGTGCAGACATCAAGGCACATGAGGATGTCACTACCAATAGTGGTTTGAATATCGACAACTTTTTCAGGAGTAAGTTGATGAGATGAACCATCAATGTGGGATCTAAATATTACCCCTTCTTCTTGGATTTTTCTAAGTTGTGAAAGGCTAAATATTTGGAAACCACCACTATCTGTAAGAATATTGTGTTTCCAATTACTAAAATTATGTAGACCATTGAAAGAATTTAAGACTTCAGTACCAGGTCTAAGATAGAGATGGTATGTGTTTGCGAGAATAAGGTTGTATCCTATATCGCTCACCGTTTCATGATACATTCCTTTCACAGTACCATTTGTTCCAACTGGCATAAAGGCAGGAGTGGTAACTTTACCATGAGGGAGGGTCATAATACCGCACCTTGCGTTGCTGTTTGCATCAATGTGCGTTTGTTGATAAATTTTTTCCATACTGTAATTAGTTCCTTTTTAAAATAAGGGTAAATATTGAAGAGAGCGTTAAAAGAGTCATAGGGCCAAGAGTCCCTAGAATTGGCATAATTACCCCTTGTTTTGCCAAAATCATCCCTATAAGGAGAAGTACATAATAGACTACACCAATTGAGATGCTTGTGATAATGCTTAAAATGAGGACGTTCTTTTTCCAAGCAAAGACAGTAGAGCAGGAAATGAGGATAAGAATCAAGGGGGCTAAGTTTTTAAATATTCGATTATATACTTCTGTCGCAATAACACTATATTCCCCCTTTTTTACTACCTTAATTGATTCTAAATAGGAAAGGGCTTCTTTAAGAGGCATGTTTAATACATCATTACTTTTATTAGCAAAGAATGAAGGATTAAGGGTGAGGTAAAGGGGTGTATAGGTAGTAAGGTGCTGATAAGTTACTTCGTTTGTAGTTTCATCTATTGAATAGAGATTAACAGCGTTAAGAGTCCACTGCCCCTCATTATATATGCCACTCGTAGCATCAGCTCGCTCTATAAGGGAACCGTTAGGTTCTAGATGATAAAGGCTCACTCCTGTTATTTTATTCTCTCTTTCACTAAACCTTTTTGCATAGACGATATAAGATTTATCTAATCCATAAAGGGTAATATTACGTGAGTCTTTTGAGATGCTTGTATCAAGTAAGTCAGCAGTATATTCACTTTTAAGAATGTTTGCCTTGATTGTCACATATTCATTAAAGGCAAACTGAAGAAGAGAGAGAAATAAGGAAGTAACAATAAAGATTCGAACAATTTTTTTAAAACTGATACCAGAGTTGTTTAATATGATCATTTCGTTATGGGTATGCATCATTGCCAGAATATAGGTAGAAGCAAATAATGCAGAGGGGGCAAAGGCAAAGACTATAGATTCTGGTAGATATAGTACTGTTGCATAGAGGATACTTAATAAGGGTGCCCCAACCTGCAAATATTGTTCTAAGTTTGAAAAGAGGTCAAACAATAGCAATATAAATGATAATAAAAGAGTAGTTATTGTTACTAAGCGGATAAAAGAAGCGGTGAGATAATTTCGTAATACTCTCATAGGCGTCTCATCTTAAGTAGAAGGATGAGGGTAATCGTAAGAATAATAGCATTAGGTGCCCACATAAGAAATAATGGATGAATAGCAATTCTAATAATTTGACTCTGTCCAATAAAAAGCATAGCCCAATAGAGAGCTGCTACTAATAAAGATAAGCCAAAACCAAACAACCTCCCATTTTTAATTTTCATAAAGGAGAGGGGAAAGGCAATGAGGGCGAGAATGAGGGAACTAATTGAGAGGGCAAGTTTCTTATGGTACTCAGCTCTATAATATTGAAGATAAAAATCTATAGGTTTGTTTTTTTCTATTCGTTCAATTTGGGAAGTAAGTTCTTCAATATTACCCTCTTTTTCTGTATCTCCTTGTAGCTCTATGAGCTCACTTCTCTCTTTAATAAGAATATTCTTCTTATCACTAAGGGTTCTCTTCATCTTCTCATGCTCTATTTCTCTTACCTTTATAAGTTTGAGGAGTTCCTTACTTGTCATTTTAGAAGGAGACATATCGGTAATTTGTCCCATTTCGCTACTAAAATTAAGGTAATAGGTCATTTTTTCACTTGTAGCGTATGAGTATTCATCTGCATTTGACCCTTTATTTGTTAAGAATATTACATCAAATAAATCGAGGCGATAGATAAAAGAAGCAATATCAATAAGGGTGATTTCTCCTCTTGTGGCACTAATGATTTGTTTGTCATCTTTATTTGATTGATCGAATATGAGGACAGAATTCATAATACCATCTTCAACTTCACCAGTAGCCACACTAATATCGCCTATGGTATTTATTGAATAGGGTTCTATCTCCATACTCGGCAATTCTCTCAAGAGATTAGAATAGAGAATTTTAAATTTAACATTTGAATAGGGAATGAGGAAGTCTGCTATTATAAAGGTGGTAAGAGAAAGTAACATAGCCCCAATAATGATAGAACGAAACATCTTTAATAATGAAATACCTGCAGCCCTTAAAGCAAGAGTTTCGTTGTTAGCAGATAAGTCTCCAATTACCATGCTTGCAGCAGACAGGGTTGAAAAGGGAATAGTATAGAGCAAAATTTGGGGCATACTTAATGCTACAAGGAGGAGCATCTGGGAAATAGGGACATTTTTTATTAATATGCGTTGGGCATAAAGGAGTATTTGATTAATGAAGAAGATAAAGAAAAAGAAAAAGAATGCAACAATAAAAGAGATAACGAACTCTTTTGCTACATATCTATAGAGTACAGAGTAGGACCCCTTTGTTCCTCTATTCATAGTGTTTATACTCCCGTTGAGCCAAATCCAGATGACCCACGATGTGTCATTGATGTATAGTCTGTTGGGATAAATTGTATTCTTTGTACAGTAGAAATAACAAGTTGTGCTACTCTATCTTGATGGTTAATAGTGAAATCTTCTTCCCCTAAATTAATCAGGATAATTTTCACTTCACCTCGATAATCGCTATCAATAGTACCAGGGGAGTTTAGGACAGTAATGCCATGTTTCACAGCAAGGCCACTACGAGGCCTCACCTGTCCTTCATAGCCACTAGGGATTTCAAGAATAATTCCTGTAGGAATGAGAGCCCTACCCCCCCCTTTTTTTAGGAGAATAGGACCAGAAGGAAGGGATGCATGAAGATCAGCACCTGCAGCTTCTAATGAGCTATATTCAGGTAACTTCCCTCCATCCATCAATTTTACACGTAAAGTAAGACCTTCCATTATTATCTCATCCTTTGCTTATTTTTTTTCAGTAGTATCTTCAAGGGCATCAACGTAGGATAAATTAAGTCGTCCCATTCTATCAACATCAAGTAATTTTACAGGAATTGATTGGTTAAGGGTTAATACATCATTTACGTTGTTCACTCTCTGACGTGATAATTTACTAATATGGCAAAGACCCTCTTTTCCAGGAAGGATTTCTACAAATGCACCAAAGTCCATAATTCTTTTTACGGTTCCTTGATATACTCTTCCTACTTCAGGTTCTTCTACGATACTCTTCACTAAATCGAGGGCTTTTGTTGCACTAACTGCATTCTTGCCATAGATAGTAACAGTACCATCATTATCAATATTAATTTCTGCGCCGGTTTGTTCTGCTATCCCTTTGATAGTTTTTCCACCAGTACCAATAACAGCACCAATTTTTTCTTCATCAACTTTGAATGTGAGAATCTTAGGGGCATATTGAGAGATTTCACTTCTTGGAGTTTTGAGGGTTTGTTCCATAATTCCTAAGATGTGCATTCGTCCCTCTTTAGCTTGGCTAAGGGCTTTAGACATTATTTCACTTGTAACACCAGCGATTTTTATATCCATTTGGAAGGCTGTAATACCAGTACGAGATCCTGCAACTTTAAAGTCCATGTCTCCTAGGTGATCTTCTTCACCAAGGATGTCGCTAAGAACTACATACTTAGAATAGTCTTCCCCTTCTGTGATAAGTCCCATCGCAATACCAGCAACTGGTTCTAAAATATTTACCCCAGCGTCCATGAGTGATAAACATCCTCCACATACACTTGCCATACTCGATGAACCATTCGATTCTAATATTTCTGATACTACGCGAACTGTATAAGGGAAATCTTCTTTTGATGGGAGAATTCCTTCAATTGCTCTTTGAGCTAAGTGACCGTGTCCAATTTCCCTTCTACCAGTAGAGAGTCTTCCAGTTTCACCAACACTAAATGGGGGGAAGTTGTAGTGAAGCATAAAGTTGCTATAAGATTTCTCACCATCAATGGTATCAAACATTTGTTCATCACGAGTCGAGCCAAGAGTTGTTGTTGCTAATGCTTGAGTCTCTCCACGGGTAAATAATGCAGAACCGTGAGTTCGTGCTAGTACGCCGGTCTCACATGTGATTGGTCGAATTTCATCAACTTTTCTTCCGTCAGTTCTCACTCCACTATTTAGGATTGAATCTCTAAGAATTGAATATTCAAGGTCTTCAAAAAGGGTATAAATCTTTTCAGCTTTTCCACTCTCTTCTAATTCTTTTTCGAATTTCTCTATAACTTTGGTTTTAACTTCTGCTAAAGCGGCGTATCTTTCCATTTTCCCTTTTACAAAAGAGGCTTCTTTATAAAGAGGATGTGTATATTCTCTAATTGGGTCTAAAAAGGAGAGGTCTTCTGTAATTTCCATCACAGGGAGTTTTTCTTTTCCTGCAATTTTTGCAAGTTCTAATTGCACTTTACATAAATCGGTAATTACTGGTTGAGCTGTTTCAATAGCTTTGAGCATCATCTCTTCAGTGACTTGTTTAGCGCCACCTTCAACCATTGTAATCCCTTTTTCCGTACCTGCAACGATGATTTCTAAGATAGCTTCTTCTATTTGTTGGAATGTTGGGTTTATTACATATTCATTATTAATAAGGGCAACTCTTACAGCTGCAATTGGCCCATTAAATGGGATATCACTAATAGTTACAGCAGCACTTGAAGCAATCATAGCTAAAATGTCTGGTGGGTTGGTCATATCTGAAGATACTACAGTTGGGACTATTTGAATTTCTCTTCCGAATGCTTTATCAAAAAGAGGTCTCATTGGTCGGTCTATAAGCCTTGAGACAAGTATTTCTTTATCTTTTGGTCTTCCTTCTCTTTTTAAAAAACCACCAGGGATTTTTCCTGCTGCATAGTATTTTTCATTATACTCTACTTGTAATGGAACGTAATCAAGTGGAGTTTCGGGAGCTCTGCCACTACAGACAGTTGCTAACACAGCGCTTCCACCAAAGGATGCATATACTGAACCATTGGCTTGTTTAGCCATTTTTCCTGTTTCTAGTACTAATGTACCATTTGAAAGGGTAATTTCTACTTTTTTTGTTGTCATTTCTTCCTACTTCTTTTATTTCTTTTTCTTCTACATCGCCAATAACAAAACAGCCTCAAAACTCCCTAAATTAGGTGTTTAGAGGCTTGCAAAGTTATGTTTTAAAACGTAAACATTATTTTCTCAACTCTAGACGTTGAATAAGATCTCTGTAACGATTTACATCGTTTAATCTCACATATTTAAGGAGTCTTCTCCTTTTACCAACCATCTTCAACAACCCTCTTCTACTTGAGTGGTCTTTAGGGAATTTATTAAAGTGTTCTTGAAGGTCTTTAATACGGGCTGTAAGAAGTGCTACTTGTGTTTCTGCAGAACCTGTGTTAGTGACAGTTCCACCATAGTTTTCAATAATTTCTTGTTTTGTCTCTTTAGTTAACATCTTTTTATGGTAACTCCTTTATAAATTCTAATCTGTCGTAACGTGTAGGCTCTCTCTTTGTTAGAGACAATTCGAATCGTTTAAGTTCATCTCTACATGTAATTGTTAAGAATTTTTCATCTATACAACACATCACCTTAAATGAAGTCGAATCATACCAAAACAAAAGAGCATCGTATTCCCCTGGTGGCGGCAGGAGTTGTACAAAAGACCCTAACGAAACTATTGGAGGACATCCATCTTTCCTGGAAGGTATATGGGCCAAGTCCAATGAATAATTTCTCCCGAGCAAGGCTGCACTTTCAGCCAATTTACCCTCGATAATTTTAGTACGAACAAGCGTACTGCTATCATTAGTACCGTCTTTTAGGCGATACATATGTGGTACAATCAAAAGAGCGTTCTTGGTATAGCGTGGTAAAAAATGAGAAATTTCTTTAGGAGTTGTGTCTGCATTCAGTCCACAACGAAAATTTTCACCAACAACTATTGCCCTTACATCAAATAAAGAGGTAAGTCGAGCAATAAACTCTTCACCTGTTAGTTTACTGAAATTAGGGGAAAAGTCAATCACTACCACTTTATCAACACCTAAAGATTGATAGAGAACACTCGTTAATCGAATAGTAAATAAAGGGGGTAAAAAAGGGGCTCTTCCCATCATCATCTTAGGATTTTGTGCAAAAGTGAAGACTACTAAATCACAATTTCCTATCTCTTTTGCTTTATTTGATGCAGTTCGTATGATTTCTTGGTGGCCTTTATGTAATCCATCAAAAACACCTATAGAGATAACAGCTTTTCTTTGAGCAAATTGTTTACTAACATATAGTTGATTAAAATCATAAAATTCCACTCAAGGTCCTCATTCATTTTAATATAGCAACAGATGAAACTATTTTTCTATTATCTTCAAGATCTAGATTTACAATTGCGAGCATCTCTTTTTCTTGACTCTCTACGATAGCATACTTTGATTCTTTTGAAATCATTCTTTTCATAATATACTCTTCTTTTGGTAAATTGCCATGACTAAGTGGAATTATTGCCTCTTTTGAAACAATAACTGTTCCCATACACCCTAAACGGTGTAACAAATTCTTAGTGTTGCTCACACTCTCAATAACCATCTCTTTGTTATGGGCATCTACACTTTCAGTTACACAATAGGGTCCAATATGGGTCCTCTCTAATGCACTTACATAGGCAACAGTACCACACATAGCTGCAATATCTCGAGCGAGGGAGCGAATATATGTCCCTTTAGAACAGTGGATTGTTAGGGTGAGAAATGGGGGCTCATAATCGATAATTTCTATTGAATATATAGTGATTTCTCTCGATATTAATTCAACTTCTTTTCCAGCCCTTACAAGGCTGTAAGCCCTTTTCCCATTTACATGGATTGCTGAATATTTAGGGGGAATTTGGTCAATAGGTCCAATAAAATGTTCATCTATAGCTGATTGTATCTCTTCAAGAGTCGGGATAGATCCTGTTGCTGTCACCTCCCCCTCTGGATCGAGAGTGTCGGTAATTTTACCAAACTCAAAGGTAGCTCTATATTTTTTGTCGAGAGTTGAGAATATTGTATTGAGTTTAGTCATGTTTCCTGTAAGAACAATCATCAAGCCATGAGCAAATTTATCGAGGGTTCCCGCGTGACCAACTTTTCTTTCAATCTCTCTTTTAATGGGAGAGAGGGAAGAAAAACTGGTCACACCAACTGGCTTATCAACTAACAGCAAAGAAGTAATAGGTGCCATAGTTTAGGTATCGAGTGAATCTATTAAATCACTCATTCTCTTTTGTTCTGCTATAGAATTGTCAACTTTAAAAGTGAGTTGTGGAGTATTTCTTGTAGTAAGAATTTTACCAAGCCTGCTTTGAATATAGCCGGCAGAATGCTGCAAAGCATCTACCGACTTAATAAGTTGGGCATCTTCAACAAAACTAGTGATGTAGACAGTGGCGTATGCCTTATCTTTAGAGAGGATAACTTCACTGACAGAAACGAATGGACTAAGGAGAGGATGTTTTATCTCTTTTGTGACAATCATCATCCCTATTGCTTCTTGAATTCGTTGTGCTAATCTTTCATGTACATGATTAATCATTACTCTTTAATACCCTTTTAGTTTCAACTACATCTATTACTTCAAGTATATCACCAACACGTAAGTCTTGGAAGTTTTCAATACCTACACCACATTCATATCCTTCAACAACTTCTTTCGCGTCATCTTTGAATCGTTTGAGGGAGGTGATTTTTCCAGTATGAACTTTAATACTCTCTCTAATTACATTCACTTGAGCATTTCGTTTCACTTTTCCTTGTGTTACATATGAACCTGCAATAGTTCCAATCTTTGGTACTTTGAAAATATCTCTTACTTCAACATGTCCAACAATTACTTCTGTTCTTAATGGAGCAAGCATTCCTTCCATCGCTTCTCTGATATCATCAACTGCATCATAAATAATGTTGTATTTACGAATTTCAATTTTTTCTCTTTCTGCTAAACTTTGAGCTCTAGGAGTAGGTCGAACATTAAATCCAAGGACAATTGCATTTGAAGCAATAGCTAAGTTAATGTCATCTTCAATGATGGCACCAGCCGATGCTCTAATAGCATTTAGTCTGATTTCATTATTAGAAAGTTTTTCTAAGGAGTGTTGAACAGCTTCAACTGATCCTTGTACATCACCTTTAATAATAACGTTAAATTCTTGGATAGTTCCATCTTGCATTTTGTCAAAGATATTATCGAGGGTAACTTTCTTCACATTCCTTGCTTGTCCAAGTTTTTCTAGTTCTTGTCGTTTGCTACCAACTTGACGAGCTTGTTTTTCGTTCTCAGTTACTTGGAATGGATCACCAGCTCCTGGGATATCAGAAAGCCCTAAAACTTCTACAGGGGTTGCAGGCCCTGCTTCATTTATTCTCTTCCCTTTATCGTCAAACAAAGCTCTTACTTTACCAGAATAAATTCCTGCAACAAAGTGGTCTCCTTGTTTAAGAGTACCTCTTTCAACAATTACAGAAGCTACAATTCCTCGACCTTGGTCGATTCGTGATTCTAATACTTTTCCTTCTGCCCTTACATGTGGGTTAGCTTTTAACTCTAACATTTCGGCTTGGAGTAAAATAGTATCAAGGAGTTCTTCAATACCTATTTTCTTTAATGCAGATAATTCACAATAGAGAGTTGAACCACCCCAATCTTCAGGCATGAGGCCATGATCTGAGAGTTGTTGTTTTACTCTATCAATATTTGCATCAAATAAATCTATTTTGTTAACAGCTACAATTATAGGTACTTTTGCTGCTTTTGCATGGTCTATTGCTTCAATAGTTTGAGGCATTACTCCATCATTAGCTGCTACAACGAGGATAACAATATCAGTAACTTGTGCTCCACGGGCTCTCATCATAGTAAATGCTGCGTGTCCTGGAGTGTCAAGGAATACGATATCACCTCTATTAGGGAGAGATACTTTATAAGCACCAATATGTTGGGTTATCCCACCAAATTCATCAGCTACGATATCTGTAGAACGAATAGCATCAAGAAGTTTTGTTTTACCATGGTCAACGTGTCCCATAATTGTCACAATAGGAGCTCGGTCAATCATATCTTTAGCTTTGTCATCTTCTGTTTGAATCAATGTTTCATCATAAAGAGAGACAATATTTACTTCACAGTTATATTCATTAGCAATGAGGGTTGCAACATCTGAATCAATTTGTTCGTTAATAGTAACCATCATCCCCATAGAAAATAGTTTTCCAATAATCTCAGAAGCTTTTAGGTTCATTTTACGAGCTAAGTCACTAACGGTGATATTTTCCATAATGTCAATTCTTTTAGGGACTGGATTTGCTCGATGAACATCTTTTCTTTTGATGTGAAAATCTTTCTCTGTATCACGTTCTGGTCTTTGAAAACTCTTTTTCTTTTTAAAGACTTTTTTACTAGTCTTTTGAACTACTGTTTCTTCAGGAGTATTAGATGGTGAGCCTGGTCTTGGTGGTCGTGGGCCTCTATTAAATGGAGGTCGACTACTATTAGCATCTCTATTATACGGTCTTGGTGTACTTCCTGGAGCCCCACCTGGACGTGGTTGGTACCCACCCTGACGAGGCTGATAGCCCCCTTCTCGTGGTTGATACCCAGTCCCACGAGGTTGGTATCCCCCTTCACGTGGTTGGCCATTATATGGAGGTCTTGGAGAATTTCCTCTAGGGACAAAAGGAGGTCGTGTTCCATTAGGATTAGGAGCCCCTGCCGGTCCTCTAGAATTAGGATTATAAGGTCTTCTCTCCCCTTGAGGAGGTCTGTTTTGGTACCCACCAACTTGTCCAACTTGACGGGATGGCCCGGTTGATTGTGGCTTTGGGGTATTTTGAATATTTTTTCTCCATTGGGCATGGTCTTGGGCATTTTGTCCTTGACCAGGAACAGGGGGAAGATCTTTAGGATCTATCACTTTAATTGTAGAAACTCCTGTATTAGGGGTTCTTTTAAAGGGTTCATGTGTTCTTTTATGCTGTGGATTACGACTTTCAGTAGTTTTTTTAGGTATTTGTGTAGAGGTCTCTTCACTTTTTACAGGAGCCTCTCCCTTTGCATTAGAACTAAGGGGCTCACTTGGAGCACTATTTTTCTGTTCAACTACTGGAATATTAGGTTTTTCGACAACAGGCTTTTCAGGTTCAACTGGAACTGCCTGAGGTCTTACCACAACGACCCGTTTTTTTACCACCACTACTTTTTTCTTCTCAACAGGACGTTGATTTGAGACATCTTTTCTTTCTGAAAACTCTTCTACAGGAGTCTCATTGGTATTCTTCTGGTGTCTAATTAGGGTTGTCTTTGGCTTTTTATCTTCTTCACTCATAAATATTTTGTCACTACTCCTCATCAACTTCCACTTCTTCAAAACTCAATCCTACTCCGCAATTGGGGCAACTTGTCATCTCTGGATTAAGTGTGTGTCCGCATTCTGGGCAAAGGAACTGTTGTTCAACTTCATCCCTAGATTCTTCTTCGACGATATCAACATATTCAGATAACAATGAGAGGGCACTACGCATCTCTTGTTCATTAATATCTTCAAAAGACTCAATATCTTCATCGCTCAAGTTAACAAACTCTTCAACTGTATAAATATCATAATATTGAAGTTTTTTAAGAAGTTGTCCATCGAATTCAGCAATATCTGAGAGCATCATTTCACCCTCTTCATAATCCTGAACAAATTCTTCCAACTCTGTGTTATCATCACCAAAGAGTGCATCTATTCTCTCTTTAGTTTCAACATCTATATCTAATTCTCGATACTGTTCGAGAGTTTTTACATCTATAATCCAGTCTGCAAGTTTGTTAGCAAGTCTTACGTTTATTCCCTGCTTTCCTATAGCTAATGATAATTGCTGATCATCTACTACTGCAATAGCAGTTCTTTTGTGTTCATCAAGAATAACTATCTTCTTTATTTCTGCGGGAGATAGGCAGTTCTTAATATACTCAATTGGATTAGGGTCATATCGTAATACGTCGATTCTTTCCCCTTCCATCTCTCTCATAATAGTCTGAACTCTGATTCCCTTCAACCCAACACAAGCACCAACTGGGTCTAAATCATTTCTATGGGAATAGACAGCAACTTTTGTTCTGTATCCAGGTTCTCTTACTATTTTATGAATTTCTATAGAGTGATCATATATCTCAGGAACTTCTAATTCAAATAATTTCCTTACGAATTCAGAGTGGGTTCTACTTAGTTCAACTCGTAAGTCTCCCCTTTCAGGTTTTTCAACTCTGTATACGTAACATTTTATTTTATCCCCTTTACGATACACTTCTCGAGGTGATTGGAATGCTTTTGGAAGAAACCCTTCAATCTTACCAAGATCGATAACCATCTCCCCTTTATTTTCTCTAAGGAAGTATCCAATGATCATCTCTCCCTCTTTTGATTTATATTCAGAATAGAGGGTATCTTTTTGAATCTCTCTGAGTTCCTGTTTTGCTTTTTGTTTAGCACTTTGAACTGAGATTCTATCGAAGGTTTTTGGATCTATGTTGATGAGTAACTCATCCCCAAGATCACAATCATCATGGAGCTCTCTTGCATCAGAAAGTGAAATTTCATCAATCATTCCATCAAATTCATCATCTTCTACAATTGTCTTTCGAGCGAATAGCTCTACCGCATCAAGGGTCTCATTAAATTGAACTACAGCGTTATCGCTTGACCCATACCTTCTTTTATATGCAGCAAGAAGTACATCAGTAATAGTTTCTATAACTACATCTTCTGAAATACCCCTCTCATTTACTAATGTGCGAATTGCTTCACCTAATTCATTGGACATTATTACATATTCTCCCATGCATAAGCTAATTTTGCTTTCTGAATCCGATCATTTGGGATTCGGTATTCATCTATAATATCTTTCGTATCTTCAATTACAGCGTTGTGAAGAGTCACCTCGTCTTCTTTAACATCTGTTAAAATTCCCTCTAACCAAGCACTAATTTTATTATCGTAAATGCGAACTGGTCTATTAAGGAATACACTAAATTCATAAAAATCACGAAAATTACGCTGTATTCCAGGAGTGGTTACTTCCATATCAATATCAGAATCATTTTCAAGGATAGATAACCGAGGTCGTAACAGTTTATGAGTTTTTGCACATTCATCAATTCCGCAATTATGTTCACTATTGGTTATAACTATTTGATAAAACACACTATTTGATAATTCCTCTTTTCTAATATCTACTAATTTTATATTAATTTGTTCTAATAAAGGGGCTATTGTATCAAATGCAGAATGTTTTCGTAATTTGTTTCTCATATTTCTCCATAAAAAAGGGATCCGCACCTTGCGATCCCCCAAAAATCAACCTAATTTCTATATTTACTCTAAATCATTATCGTATCTGTGTCAACAAAGGAACCTTGCTAATACAAAGATAACGTTTTGAGTTTTGTATTGCTTTCACCAAGAGTAAGTAATAGAGGATATCTTTCTTTAACATGATTCTGTTGTCCTACTTTGTTAATATATGCAATCAATTTGTTAAAATAAGGGGTGTATGAATTATCTGTTTCAACTTGTTGAAACATACAATCAGGAAATAGGAGGGGCTCTATCCGTTTGATCTCTTGTAGATAGATAGTCCCTAACTGAATGATAAACTCATCATAGTAATATATTTTAAAAGATTCCTTAAGGGATTGAATGATCCTTGTGTTATCAAAGATTGTGTATCTAAACGATGATTTCTCTTTTGTACAGATGCTATCAGTATGTAAGAGATGAGCACCACATAAATTACAATGATGATGCATAAATAAGCTTTTTCTCTCAAATAGGATTAATTGTAAACATGTTTGGCATAATCCAAGGTGTTCTTTCTTACATAAAGGACATAGTGTGTGAACATATTTCATACCTTCTATTACGAGAGAATAAGTTATTCTGATTCTTCTACTATTTGTTGTAATTCTTCTAGAAACTTAAAGGCTTGTATTGGAGTAGAATTTTCTAAAGGGAATGACCGTATTAACTCAAATATTGGACTTTCATCCTCTATTGTTTCAATTTTAAATAAATCAAGTTGCTCTACATTTCCCCCTATAGCATAAGAGGCGTAGTGACTGTTAAGGAACTTAGAAGCAGAGGAGAGAACGTCTTTGGGGATACCTGCCATCTTCGCAACATGTAAGCCATAACTAGAGGTTGCAACCCCTTCAATAATTTTCCTTAAGAATATTATGTTCTTTTTTTGTTCACTTACGGCAAGGGTAATGAGCTGCATATTCGAAGTATCCATCATGGTGAGTTCATGGTAGTGAGTTGCAAATAGGGTTTTCACCCTCATTTCTACTAATTTCCTCATTACTGCGTATGCTATACTCATCCCATCTTGGGTACTCGTACCGCGCCCTATCTCATCCATAATAACAAGAGAGTGAACAGTAGCATTTCTTAGGATATAGGCAGCTTCTTGCATCTCTATGAGAAAAGTTGACTCCCCTCGAGCAAGGTTATCACTTGCCCCTACCCTACAAAAAAGAGCATCGGTTAATCCTATAGTTGCCTCTTCTGCCGGAACATAACTGCCTATATGAGAAAGAAGTACTATAAGGGCATTTTGTCTTAGATAGGTAGATTTACCTGCCATATTAGGTCCTGTAATGAGACAAAAGAGCCCCTTAGAGTCATTGAGTGTAAGAGGGTTAGCAATAAAGGAACCTAATGAAGTAAACTGTTCTACTACAGGGTGCCTCCCTCCCACTATAGTAATCGAAGCATCTTCTGTAATTACAGGAGCTACATAGTGATGTTTTTTAGCTGTTCGAGCAAAACTTTGTAATACATCTACTAACGAAAGAAAAGACCCTACTAAGTATAGAAGTGGGATGCTCTCTTTCGCTAACAGGACTATTTCATCATAAATTTGATGTTCTCTCTCTTGTGCCTTTGCTTCACTCTCCTTTATCTTAACCTCTAACTCAATTAATCTGTCGGTAGTAAAGCGCTCTGCATTCACTAAAGTTTGTTTACGATAAAAAGAGGAGGGGACGCTGTCAGTATGTGCCTTTGTTATTTCTAAAAAGTGACCAATAATTTTATTATAAGAGAGCTTTATTTGGGGGATGTTTACCTCTTTCTTTACCTCTTCTACGTATGCTTGAAGTGTCTCATTTCCGTTTTTCATCAACCTTCTTAACTCATCAAGCTCCTCATCACTTCCATCTTTTATGATTGAGTGGGGTATATAAAGAGAACTCACGGTAGGGAGTATAGTATGTTCAATCCTCTCTAATAGGGTAAGAAGCTTGTGCATATCTTCTTGATGAAGTTCCTGAGATAAAAGAGATGAGTAGAAATCGGGGTATTCACTCATGATGGTGAAAAAATGGGTAAGAGTTGAAGAGATGCTTATCATATCTTGTGGGGTATGTCTAAATAGAGACAAGCGTGAAGTGAGGCGAGTGAGATCTCTTGTCTCAGCAAGAAGAGAACTTAATCGTGTAGCTTCATCTTTATGTTCAATAAACCATTTAACTTTCTCTTGTCGCCAATTGATTTCCTCTATTGAATGTAAGGGAGAAGAGATGAAAGATCGCAAGAGACGGGCTCCACTACTCGTGACAGTATCATTTATTGCACTAAATAGGGTTCTACTTGTTTTCCCATCTTGTAAATTATACTCAAGTTCTAAGTTACGTCTTGTTGACTCATCAATACTCATCACACTTGAAGAGTGTATATGTGTATAGTTAATAAGATGAGAAGAGCTTTTTTTGTTTGTAGTTTCTATATAATAAAGAAGTCCCCCAATGGCAAGAAGAGGAGTAGATTTTTTATTTAATCCAAAAGGTGAAGTAGAGAGAGTCTCAAAAGTAGAGGTAAGTCTTTCATATCCAGAAGTAGAGGTGAAATGCCAACTAGGGAGTTTATTTATGAGAAAAGAGTACTGTTCTAATACAGAGGAGAGAGTTTTATTCTCATAATACACTTCATCATCGACTATCACTTCTTTAGGATGAAGTTGCTCTATAAGGGCCTTGAGAGAGAGTAGTTTGTCATCAAAAGGTAAATCAATGCTATAAAGAGCTGCGTTAGAGAGTTCACAGTAGGCACAAGAAATTTCATTATTAGCAATTGTAACACTTAAAATATAGCTAGAAGTAGTTTTATCTAAAAACTCATCTTCGACTACTGTTCCGGGGCTGATAACTGAGACCACTTCTCTTGTTGCTATCTCCCCTTTCCCTTCAGGCATTTTAGTCTGTTCACAAATTGCTATCTTTTTCCCTTCATCTAATAGTCTTTTTACATACGTTTTTGCTGCATGGTAAGGAATCCCACACATCGGGATTCCATTACGTTTTGTTAAGGTGATATTTAATATTTTTGAGACTATTTTTGCATCATCAAGAAACATTTCATAGAAGTCTCCTAGTCTGAAGAACAACACCTCATCTGGATACTCTTTTTTTATCCTGAGGTATTGTTCCATCATAGGAGTCAACTTTGTCTCTTTCATCAATCCTTTACCCTAAATATTAGTAGAGGGTTGAAGTAATCGCTAACACAAGTTTCAATCCACTTCCGGCATCACTATTAGAGAAAATTGAACCTGAATCATATGTAAAAGGATTACCCTCTTCAATTCGAGCATTCTTCACTAAGTAAAGACCAAGTGGGAAGCCAGGAATTTTAAGTCGTATTCCAACTCCTGCTGAAAAATACCAGTCTAACGGAGAAGTATTGAGACTATTAAGGTCTCCACTTACTGCAGTCGCACTCACAAATGCTTCACCCCAAAGGACGTTTTGAGCTATTTGAATACTTGTTTCAAGGGATGAATCCCATAAGAACTCTTTATAGAATTGAGGTTCTATTCCACGAGCGATGGTAATACCATCAATATAGAGGTACTCATACATACTTGCACTAATACCTGTCGTCCACGCATTACTAAAGTTTCCATCTATTGGATAAAATTGGTTAAATAAGAATGATACTGTGGTATTTAAACTAGCAACTACTGGAGTAGGTTTTTCACCAGGGATATCAAATAACTTTAAGAATCCTGAAGCACTTGTACTACTACGCATGTAGTTACTCAAGCCCCCTAGAATACCACCAGCATAGACTATGCTTTGGTTGACAATATATCCTTTTGTCGTGTTGTTGATGAGGTCTCTTCCATCCCAACTGAGAGAGAGGGATAATCTGTTAGATAATTCCCATCTTTGTTGATAGCGACCAACAAGATAGTCATATGGAGCATATATATCTGGATCAAATTCAGCTCTGTTAAGGGTAATAGATGGGCCACCAGCAATAGATAGTCTTCCTGCATCAAATAGGAATGTATACCCAGTATTATATCCTAAAGAAACTTTATAGGAGACATAAGGCATTAAGTAGCGAGAGTCGGGGCTTCCTTTCCCATCAGCGACCCATGCTTCATAGGAAGTGTATGGGTATGGATAGGCTTTACTCTCTCTATCTTGAGTCGTAGGAGAGCCATCACCTATTCGTAGTGCATTGGAGATGTTTGTTCGTTTGAAAGAAAGATTTAATGAGTTAGACCATCTCTTATCCCCTACCCACGTATCAGCAAAACTTACATTAGCACTTTGACTATCGGGAGAAAGTTCAGTTGAAATAGTTAAATCCCTTCCCGTTCCTCCAATGTTTGAGTCTTCCCATGAAAGGAATCCACTCACAGGAAATCCATCAACATTTCCCCCAAAGGTTGCCCCAAAGCCGATGTTCATCTGATTGCCTTCAGTAACGGTATAGGTTACAACAAGGGTATTCTCTTGGGTTCCGTAACTTATAGAAGGAACAACATCTGTTAAGAGGCCTGTATTGAAAAGATTTTGAGCACTTTGAATATATTTTTTCTTACTAAATACATCTCCAGGTTGGAGGGTAAGTTCGCGAGTTAATACATATTCTTTTGTTTTTGTAAGACCCCGAATAATGACGTTTTCTATTCTTGCTTGCCCTTTTTCACTTATCACTACTGTATAGCTTATGGTGTTCTTTTCTTCATCTCGATCTTCTTTGATATCGATAGTATTTTCAACATACCCTTCATTCCAATAGATATCTGCAATATTACTAATATTACTTTGAATCTTTGAAATGTTGAGGACACTCCCTGGAGCTATAGTTATTACACTGTCAAAAGTTTCATCGGGGAATACATTATTTCCCTCTACATTGATAGCTCCTAGGAACCATTGCTTTCCTTCCTCTATAACAAAAGTAATATTTAATTTTTTTATAGTAGGTTTATCTTGGACAACTTCTTCATATACTACATCAACTACTTTTGCATCAATAAACCCATTATTTTGATAGGTGAGTTCAATTGCTCCCCTGTCAGCGAGGATAGTTGCTTCATTGTAATTACCAGCATTAAAGAGAGACTGTACTTTTGTTGAAACTGCTTTTTTCACTTCATTAACGGATAAGTTTTCTACTCCCACAAAATTAATTTGGTCAACTTTTGATTGCCTGCCTTCAATAATTGCATAGGTGAGTTCTATCGTATTTGTAGCTTCATCTATCGAGTAGGAGGAGTCAACGAGTGCATCAGCATACCCTTTTTCTATATAGAGGTTCTTTAATTCTTCTGCCCCTCCATTGACTTTACTAAGAGAGAGGAAGTCCCCCTCTTTTAAACTTAGTGCATTAATCATCGTTTTTGATTTAATACCAGCGTTGCCATTAAAGGTAATTGCGTTAATAACGGGAAGTTCTGTGAAGGTAAAGTCTATAAAGAGATCACTATTTCCAAGTCCTCCCCTTACCGCTTCAGCTTCAAAGAGGCTAAATTGTAGTAAATTATTAAATTTTGTTTCTATCTCTTTATAAAGAGCTTGGGTAAAAGGTTTCCCTATATAGGGGAATGTAATATCTTCGAGTTCATTTTTATCTGCGTTAATAAGAGAATTGAAAGTGAACCCTTTTATTGGTTTGTTTATATACCAATCATATTCTACAATCTGGAAAGAAACATCAATTGCTGTTCCTGTTTTGTTTGTATCATATGTGTACGATATATCTACAGAGTCATACCCTTTTTGGCGATATACTTCTTTTATAAAAGTAACAGCATTTTTGGTAGCTTCTAAGCTAAAGAGTTCTCCACTTTTTAAGGGGAGATTTTTAGTAATAGCCTCTTTAGCAACTAATTTGTTTCCTTTAAATTGTAAAGTTCCTAAAGGAAGAGTTTCGACAACTTCAAAATAAAGGATACTCGCCTCTTTTGCATCGGTTTTAGGAGAAGGAAATACATCAATTGTAACAAATTTTCCACTATCTAATAGCTCTTGTACTACAGAGTCAACAGACTCGTTACTATAATTTGTACCGATGAGAGGGGAGACGACCTGAGCTACATCAGATTCTTTTACTTGTTCTAAATTCACAAATTCTATTTCAACAATAGGTTTACCTATCCACCAAGGCTCATCAATCTCTACACTAAAGAGAGGGGACAAAACAGATAGTAATAATAGTATTGGGAAAAGTTTTTTCACCATGGAAACTCCTTCTAAAACTCGAAACTCTTAGTTATGCTAAAACCCATAGTATCGAATAAATTAAATATCGACAACTCTTCTGGCTGCGTGAAAAAGCTAAAGGTTGCTAAATCGTTGAGCCATTCAACGCTCAACTCGGTATCAATTGCCAAATCTTCTGCTAAAAACGAACTCCTCGTTCCTGTTAAATCTCTTCTAAAAGTCAATAATCCTTGCAAATATAGTTGATCAAGGAGGTACTTTCCAATATAGAGGGTAGTATTATCTAGATATCGAGAAATTGGAGAAGTAGTTACTTCGCTACTCATACCAGGGATTGCTTCAATGATGATGTTTTGTAGTAAGTTACTTCGAATTGAAAATACATCTAAACCGAGAGATTCTCGAATAAGTGAAGAGAATCCAAATGTGATGCCTGTCCCTTGGATTAATCCTAGTCTACTTATTACATCAGTTGCAGCACTTGCTGCTGAAAGAATTGATTGGAATCCCCCATCTGGATTTTCTGCAATATTTGCACTAAATAAATTTTGTCCTAGAATTTGGAGTATTTCATTATTTGTCCTAAGGGGGAATGATTCAAAACGGGGATTAATATTTGTAAGAGTATCATTTTGAAGAATAAGGAAAATATCTATTCTGTCACCTTGAGTATCAAATTTTCTAAGTCTTGCTCTAAGATTTAATATTGGTTCTGTTGATTCTATATTTCCGGGCTGTCCTTTGGGGAATACTAAAGAACCTTCGGTGATGTAAAAGTTCTCTTGTACATAAAATATTTCTCCACTACGAAGGGCAACGTTTCCTTCCATAATAGTAACCATTGAAGGAGAACTTATACTTATTTTCAATTTTTGATTATCTGCTACAGTTGCACTCACAATAGGATTTTCTTCATTTGGATAGACAAATGTGACATTCTTTCCACCAGTAAAAGAGAAGTCCATACTTGTTCTTGTTTTAGGGACAAACCAAATTGGTAAATTTGGAATTCCAAACCCAATTTTTGCATTTGGCGCATAGATGTCTCCATAAAGATATTCCTCAGTAATGGTTCCTAACAAACCAAAAGAACCTTGAGCATCAGCTTCAATAAAGAGATCCTTTTGAGGAATAAGAATCGATAAAGAGAGTTCTCCTTTGGTAATATCTGCTTCGAGTTGATAATTGCTAATATTCCAATTTTCAAATACTGCTTCTATTTTGAATAATCCTTCACTTCCTTGGCTATTCTTTTTTGAGACAACAGCTTTTGTATAAGGAAGGGAAAATACATTTTCACTCAATGTTATTACTGGATTTAAAAGAGATAATTTTTGGTCTCCAGTCCAAAAAAGGGTAAGGTCTAAAGAATTAGAGATCATCGTACCAAAGTATTTTGGATTATTAAAAGGACCCTCGATGAGGACACTCCCTTCAAATATCCCCTGTTCAAAATTTATGATAGGTTCTGCAAATATCGCGTTTAGATAAGTTAAATCAAGAGATAGATACGATAAATCCATACTTATATTCTTAGTATCTATAAATCCTTTTCCTTTCATAGGAAAGAGGAAATCCTTGGTAGCATCAATGGTAAGAAAGTGAGTTTCTAGGTTATAGTTTGCATTAATAGAACCTATTCCAGATGGGGTAATTTCTAGTATATGTTTCTTCCTGCTCACTTTGTGAGAACCTTCTTTCATCTCAACCATACCAAAGAACGAAACGTTCGAATGAGTAATTATAAATGAATCCCATTCTTTTATTGCCTTAGGGGCTCGATTGATGAATGTAAAGAAATTATCAGATTCTCCTATCTCCATAGAGCCTTTCAAATTTGCTGTAGTATCAGCATTTCTCCATACATAGCTCATTGAATGAGATAAGTCGACCTTTCCCTCAAGTAATCCACTATATGGGAGAGTGAGAGAAATTCCTTGAGCTCTATAATTCCCTTTTTCTATCCATCCATCACTAAAATTAATTCCATCTTCATCTATTGAGAGATTCATATTCCCTGATAATGGATTCAATCCATCTTGAAATAAACTTATTCTCCCTTCCATATCGAATTGAGATGAGAAATTTGTTACTCCTGCTGAATTAAATGATAGATATGTGTCTTGAAATAAAGGGATTACTCGTTCGAGATTCATATCTGTAAGGGTAAGTGAAGCAATAGAAAAAGTGGTATCTTTGTGGTCTGGAAGAACAGTAAGTTTTACTATTTCTTTATTATTTTCTTGTAATGAGGCCCTTATAGTAACCTCTTTAGAAAATAGATCAATTAAAGAGGCACTTTCAATATCTATTTCACCATCTATTGTTCCTAAGGAGTCATTAAAGGTAAAGTTTTCAAGTAATAATCTTGTTGGGTCTACTGATAAAGTAGCTGAAGCACTCCCATTCTTCACTCCCAAGAAAGAGAGATTCCCTATAGAAAAGTTTTCACTTTGAATCAGAAAAAGATTATCTGATAAAGAGTAATCAGCAAAAACTATTCCACTTAAGAGAGGAATCTCTGTAAAGAAATTTTGTTGTGGTAAGGGAATAAGAAAATCAGTAGTTTGGAGTTTAATATTGAGATGACCTGGTGATGTTAAGAAATTAACAGATAAAGAGAGGCCTGGGAGGTCCATAAGAATTATCCCCTCTTTTTGATTAAAACTCGAAGTCAGAGGATATGTTTGATCAAACCATTTCAATGAACCATCTGTTTTTATAAAGGAGAACGAAGAGGCATATTGAGCAATCCCTTCTAACGAAAATGTTGGTAAGAGGGCAGACTTAAGGGTATAGCCAACTTGTTGTCCTTTCGACTGGACAAAATTTGCACTTACTAAACTCGTCCCTTTGGTAACATCGGTTGCTTCTAATACTCCTTTTGGAAACCAACTTGTTCGATTAATACTTCCACTATAGCTTAGGCGTACTCCTGTTGTCGTAATAGTTGCCAACTCTACAGTTATTTCTTCTTCATTGGTACTCGCGAGGAGAGTACTTGCTACATTAAGGAGATTATCATCAACTCCAATATCTACAAGGGCAAGAGAAGTATTAACTTTACCTATAGTGAGCTTATCATTAATTGTAAGGTTTAATTCACCACTTAAGCCTGTAGTAGGAATAATAAAAGGAGAAATTGAAGGAACTAACAACTCAGTTAATAATTTATAGGGGTGAAGTTGAGTGTTATTACTCTTAAAGGAGACTTCATTTATGGCTTCAACTACATTCCTTCTATAGGAAATAGCCAACCCTTCGTTATCTTGAAGTGATAGAGTTAAAGGATTCTCTTTCCCTTGATCATAAGAAGCTTTTAGGGTGAACAATTGGTTAAGGAGGGAACTCTTCACATTTTCTAAAGTAGCTTGTCCTTGTAATAATTGTAGAGAATTATCAACAATCCCATCACTAAAATGGTTCAAAGAAAAAGTTTGAGGGGAGAGGAAAGAAGATTCTCCCTCTATAGCTCCACTTGTTTCAAAGATAAAAAGAGAGGATCCTCTGTTATTAGTAACTCGTGCATATGGCTGATTAATACGGAGCCTACTAAGGAGAGAGAGATCTATAAGTGAAGAAAAAGCTGAAGAGTTGAGTAATGTGAGAGATTCTCCTTCAAATCGTAGAGTAGGAATTTCTTCATCTAAAGTGAGAGTCACATTCGTCTCTTCTAAACTGATTGCCTCATTATCTGAAATTTCTAGTATAGCATTGTGAGGGAGTGAAAGCTCTATTTGTCTAGATCCTTCTTGATATAAGAGATTAAAAAGCTCTCCTTTAAAAACATACTCTAAAAAAGATAGCTCATAGTGTGTACTTGATGCAAGGGCGTTTGTAAGAGTTAATCTATCGTGTAAGAAGGTTACTTTAAGAGAATCTGTAGTATAAGTGATTGGCTGGGTTTGGAAGCCATACTTGAGTGAAACTTGATTAAACTCTGTCGATACTTGACCTGCTTCTCCTATATTCTCCCCTTTATAATCAATTTTTGTGGAATGTAACTCTGCTGCAGATGAGTAATAATCAGAGTGTCCAATAATTTCTTGAATTAAAATAGAGGAATTTGTTTCTCCCTTTTCATCTATTGTTAAAGTAAAGTCGATATCTTTAGAAGAGATGGTATAGAGAGGATTCTTAACCTCTATATGGTCAATAATCGTAGATAATTCATTCAATCTCCCCTCTTTTACCTCCCCTTTAAGAATAGAAGTCACACCATGAGCAGTTAAAGTAGAAGAATTATAGGTAACTGATGTGTTCTTTGCAGTAATTTTAAGAGAAAAAGGTAAAGATTCATTGCCATCTTTTGTTACCTGTTCAACCATCTTTATGTGGCTTTCATTAAATGAAAAGTCAGCTCCCTCTATAGTAATTGGAATCGGTCTATTAAAAATATATCGAGGGAGAAGGGAAAAGAGAGATGCTTCAAGAGTGATGGAATCAAGATGGGCAATATTTAAGTCATCATCATCTATTATATCTATATTGTGTAAAGCAATTTGTTTAAATATATGTGTTTCAATTGAATCAACGTGTATTGTGATATTAAACTTCTCTTCTATCTTTAGAATAGAGGAAAGAATCAGAGGCTCATCAATGTGAAAAAAATTTAGTGTTATAGAAAAAAAGAGTATTGCAAAGAAAACGAGGAATAGTGATGTCAATGAGATAATGATAGTTCTCTTTGTCGTGTGAAATTTCATTCTTTTAGCCATCTGTCATAGTATACTGATAAATGGAAGGTTTACCTACCCTTTTTTTACTATCTTAGTTGTCTTGTCGAGTAAGATTATATACAATCTAATTATAGAAGAACAGGAGTAATGAATGAATCAAGTATTAGCGAATTTTATTGTTATCGAGGGAC
>SABI01000159.1 GCA_009929055.1 Spirochaetia bacterium
CTATAGACCTCTATAGCATTTTTGTAAAGATGAATATACAAGAAGATGTATAATAATTCACTATATATTCATTATATATCTTCTGAATAGAGAAGTTTCGCACTATCGAGGTATGTTTTGTTGATAGTAATCCCTAAACGCTTTGCAACATCAAGATTGAAGTAGAGTTCAAATTCACTTTTATCACTTGAGAAAAGAGTTCCCACTTCTCCTGCTGTTTTCCTACCACTAAGAACTTGGTCTACTGCTTCACCAGTTTTTCTTCCATGAACATAGTAGTTGAAGCCCCATACCATAAAATAATCGAGTCCTTCTGCACTTGTTGGGTCAGCAGTAAAAAATGGCTTATTATTATTTTTACATACTTCACTAATACTCGTAATAGCAGAAACAACAGTATTGTCTGTCCCTACATAGATAGCATCAACTCGAGGAATGATAGCTAGAGCTGCTTGTTTTACTTCAGAAGAATTACTAATTCCAGTTGTAACCGCTTTTAAGCCAAGTTTTTCACATGAATCAACTACAAGGTCTTTTAATTGTACCCCATTAGCCTCACCGCTGGTGAAGATTATACCTATAGTTTTTGCCCCTGTTATTTCACTAAAAACTCTGATTTGTTCATACACAGGGTTTTTATCACTTGCTCCCCCAACATTTCCCCCATTAGGTTCATATGTAGGAACTAGTCCAGCCTCTACAGGGTCAGTGATCCCCCCAAAGATAACAGGAGTTGTATCAAATACATTTGCGAGTGCTTGTGCTGTGGGAGTTCCTATTCCTACCACAAGGTCTACTTTATCGGCTTTAAATTTATAGGCAATAGAAGTTGCTGTAGAAATTTCACCATTAGCATTTTGAGAATCATATCTAATTGAGTAGCCCTTTTCTGTGAGGTAATCAACCATGCCCTGTTCTATCGCATCAAGGGCAGGATGAGCTACTATTTTCGATACCCCTATAGTAATGAAATCTTTATTATCTTGTTCTTTTACCCCCTGAGCAATAAGTAAGCTCATTACCAAAACCATTATACTACTTATTATCGCAACTTTGTGTTTCATCTCTATTCTCCCGTTTCTTAACTTTTGTAAGACTATAACGTGGAAAAGTGTTTCTGTAAATAGAAACACTAGAATATTTTTCTTATTTTTCTCATATTCAAATATCGTAATAATTCTCATATATCTGTTAATAAAGAGGCAAAAAAAAATACCTACAACATCATGTAGGTATTAATACTAGCCATTACAAAGAATTTTTATCTTCATCTGTAGTGAAAAGTCACGTGAAAATGATTAATAGTCGAAAGCTTCTTCATCCTCATCTTCATAGAAAAAATCATCATCATCCTCATCTTCAACTATTTCAGTTTCATCATTTTCATCAAGGAAGAAGTCTTCTATATCATCATCTTCATCTTCATCATCGAAACCGTCGTAATCATCATCCTCACGATATTCATCTGGATCAAAATAATCTTCAATTTCGTCTTGGCCATCTACATCATCCTCTTCGTCTAAAAAAGGATCTTCATAATCATCATCTTCAGTGTATTTCATCCAAGCACCTCCCCATAGAGTATAAAACGATATATACACATTATGATGGAAGAAATCAGTTGTCAATCACAATTAACGTACTATTTGGGTGATTTTTCATACTTTATTACCTAATCTCATCTATCATTTATTGCTTGCAACTAAGAGGCGACTTATGTATAGTTTTTATAGGATTGGAGAATAAATGAAACCGAGCAATAAAATAATCGCAGTTCCTATGGGTGACCCTTCAGGAATTGGCCCAGAAATAGTATTAAAAGCTCTTAAAGATAAAGATCTTTTAGAAAAACGAATCGTCGTAGTAGGGGATGAAGGGATTTTTAGCACTTTATGCAAAAAAACACATCATCCTTTCCCCTTTAGTAAAGTAGTCAGCTCAGTAAGTGAAGTCTCACTTGCGCTAAAGGAGGGTCATAGTCACATATTATTGAACCTAGATCTTGTTGATTTATCTCTTTTTAGATATAAAGTAATTGATGGAATGAGTGGTAAAGCTGCCTATGAATCAATTGTAGGAGCTGTTGAATTAGCAACCCTTCACATCGTTGATGCGATTGCCACCACCCCTATACAAAAAGAATCTCTCAAAGCAGCAGGTATTAAGGCAATAGGGCATACTGAAATATTGGGAGAGCTTACCCATTCATCACACCCTGTGACGATGTTTGAAACCCATTCTCTACATATCTTTTTTATGACTCGTCACCTCTCTTTACGAGATGCGTGTGATGCAGTAACTAGAGAGAGGGTGTATGATTTTATTAAACAAGTTGATGCAATAACAAAGAGTGACTTGTTTGATTCACACACTCCTTTAGCGGTAGCTGCCTTAAACCCTCATGGAGGAGAACATGGATTGTTTGGGGATGAGGAGATGAAAGAGATTATTCCTGCTATTCAAAGGGCTCAAGAAGAGGGCATTGATGTAGTTGGCCCAATTGGAGCTGATTCTGTATTCCATATGGCTAAAATTGGTCGCTTTAAAGCTGTGTTATCCCTCTACCATGATCAAGGCCATATTGCTGCTAAGACCTTAGATTTTGAAAAAACTATTAGTGTAACGTGGAATCTCCCTTTTATAAGAACAAGTGTGGATCACGGCACTGCCCTCGATATAGCAGGGGAGAATAAAGCAAGTGAAGTGAGTATGATAGAAGCTATCAAAGTAGCATTTAGATATATAGAGAGATAGAGAAACACATCAATATATGTGTTCTCTTACAAAAAAGGAGACTTTTCGATATGAAAAAAATTACCTATGTTTTCCTTCTCATGTTAGTAACTATTTTGGTATTTACCTCTTGTGCTACCTCTGTGGCTACCCAATATATGGTTCCTGCTACATATGATATGTCCTCTTATCGTAACCTTGCGATAGTTTCAGCAACTCCATTTAGATTTAAAGCATACGATGTCCCTAATCCTATAGTGAGAGATATGAGTGGAACTTCTCCCATTAAAGTTTACTCTGGTTATTCTCTTAATAGTGAAAAAGAGATGAGTGAATACCTTACTTCTAAGGTCGTTGCTGAAGCAAATAGAACTTCTTATTTCACAACCTTAAACCCAGCAAGTGCCGATTCATTAATCAATAGACCTAATGCATTAGTCGATAGGGGATATGAAGCTCTCCTTACCATGTGGACTGAATATATTGACATCGAAGAATATATCTCTTCAAGAGAAGAAAAAACCCTTATTCAACCAGAAGTGATAGGGGATCCTGTAGAGGAAGTGATTACCCTTGTCTATTCACTTGAACAAAAGGTGAGCATCCAATTTGGGTGGGAAGTAAAAGATTTAAAAACTAATGCGGTGTTAGGAAGTGGAACCTTTAGAGATTCTCAAAGTGACACTACAAAACTTAATACAGAGGGAAATTCTACTATCTATGCTCCTCGCTTGCAACCTGTAATGAATTCTCTCGCTTCTCGTTTTTCATCTACCATCTTTAGTCAGCTAGTTCCAACTACTAAAACACAATATATAACTTTGATGAAAAATGATCCCAAAAACAATAGGGCAGAAGTAGCATATGAATATGTAAAGAATGGGAATATGAAAGATGCCCTCGATGTATTTGAAAATGAGTGGAATAAAAGAGATCATATCCCTTCTGCTTATAATGCAGCTCTCATTCTTGAGGCATTAAATCAAAGAAGTGACGCAATTAAATTGCTAGAAAAAGTATATAGTCAAAGTGGCAATACAAAAATAAGGACTCTCTTGCAAGGAATGAAGAGTAGACTTAGTTCTACAAACCAAGCCGAGAAACAATTATAGTTAAAGGATAATATATGAAGAAATATCCCCTCATCATTACCTATACAGGTAATGGAAAAGGAAAAACAACAGCAGCCCTCGGGTTGCTGTTTCGTTCTCTAGGACACCACAAAAAAGGGGCAGTCATCCAATTCATTAAAATGGATAGCCTAAAAACAGGTGAGAAAGAATTTGCACAACAATCTGGAGTTCTTTGGGAAAATTATGGTTCTGGTTTTACGTGGGACGATAAAGAGAATAAAAACAAAGCAATATGTGAAAAAGGGTTCAATAGGGTGAAAGAGATTCTTCAAGATCCCTCTTTTGATCTTGTTATCCTCGATGAATTCACCTACACACTAGAATTTGGGTTCTTAGATGAAAAAGAGGTGATACATTTCTTTCAAGAATATAAAAAAAGAGAAGAAAGAGCCCATATTGTTATTACTGGAAGAGGTGCAAGTAAGGGAATAATTGAACTTAGTGACCTTGTGAGTGAGATAGTTGAAGTAAAACATCCATTTACCTCCAATATACCCCCTCAAGCTATCATCGAGTACTGATTAAGCCCTAATATAATAAAATGATGGAAAAAAACTGTACCAAAGTAAAGAAACAGGATATAATCACTCTAAAGGAAAAATTATGGGTTATGTAGAGTGTCACTGTCATCTCCTCCCTTTTGTAGATGATGGAGTAAAAACAAAAGATCAAGCTCTCTCTGTTGTTGCCTCCTACAAAGAAGCAGGCTTTGATACAATAGTAACTACACCTCACCTCTATAATCCTCAGGTTGCTACCCAAGTTAACCATATAAGAGGGATGTATAATTGGTTGAAAGGGGAGTGCTCTAGAATTGGAATTGACCTCATTCTAGGAAGTGAAACATATGTGGGCAGTTCCTACTCTCCAAAAAATATCCCATTTCTAGGGAATTTTGTCTTAGTTGAAGTCGATGCCCTTGTTGAACCCCTTTTTCTCCTTAACTATGCCTATACCCTTATAAAGAATGGCCACTATGTTATCTTAGCCCATGTCGAACGATACAACTGGTTTAGTGAAACATCTGTCGTTATGAATAAGTTAAGAGATATGGGAGTTTTTTTCCAAAGTAATAGTGATGCGGTCTTAGATGGGAAAGTCGACTCCTATATCGAAAAAAATCTCATCGATATTATCGCAGGAGACAACCATGGGGATATTAAAATCCCTGGACAATTAGCAGCGTGTATGCAACTTCATCCTACGATTTTGCAGAATATGAATAGACTGTTCAACAAATGAGCAGGACAAGGGAGAATTGATATGCTACTCGATATGACTATTTCTAATTATCGTTCAGTACAAACTCCACAAACTATATCTTTTGAAGCGATTAAAGATAATCGCCTTGATGATAATAAAGTTGTAGAGGTCTCTGAAAAACTGAAAGTGATAAAATCTTGTGCAATAATTGGCCCAAATGGGGCAGGAAAGAGCACATTTGTAAGAGCCCTTGAGGCATTAAAAGCTATTATTACAGCTGATGAAGGATTAGAATGTCCTGTTTCCCTTCTCGCTGGAACAAGCTTTGCCTATAGTGATGAAAAAGGACTTCCTTCTCAAATGACTCTACATATTGTCATGGGCTATGATGAGGAAAGCGGTGAACCTCTCACAGGAAGATATACTCTTTATGCTACTCGAGACAAAGTGTTTGAAGAATCTTACCATATGTTTGTTGGTCGAAGTAGAAAATTGATGTTTGAAAGAAAGCTTATTGTAGGGGAAGACCCATCAGTAAGTGAGTATAAATATCGCTGGGGAAAAATGTTTAGAGGTGAAAAAAAGAGACTTGTGAATAAAGTACTTCCTGGGCAAACATATCTAGCTCAAGCAGCCCACAAAGATTCTCTTACCCTTAAACCCCTTTACGATTGGTTCCAAAATGATTTGATGATCCTCCCATTTGGACTCTCTTCTTCAAGTGAGAAACAAATAGTTGATCAATTTAAACGTCATCCACATTGGATTAGTCAACTTATAAACTTCTTATGGTCAATCGATATTACCGATATCAGGGATGTGAGATTGCAAGATGACCGACTTATCTATGTTCACACCAACGTCTCCCAACACTATGCTTCCTATTTTACCAACGAATCTCTCTCTTTAAGAAGACTCACAAGTATAGCTATTGCAATGTTTGAAAGCTTTGAAAATCGCAAGATGTTGATTATGGATGATTTTGGA
>SABI01000698.1 GCA_009929055.1 Spirochaetia bacterium
AGTCATCCCTGTAATCCAATTTGAAATGATTATCAAAAATATGCCCCATCTCATGAATAAAAGTACCCAACCAAATAGTACCATTCTTGTTAATCTCTTCATGAGCAAAGTTGATGGTCATCTTCTTTCCTGAAACATAGGCAATTTCAGAGCTACCTCTATTTTCTTCCCTACTTAATTCAAACCCACTCTTCCCAAGGGTAATCTTCATATCCTCAAAGAATACTGTTTTCTTATCATATCTTGAAGTAATAAGACTTTTGAATTTACCCCACCTCATAGTGAATAGGGTGTCACAATACTGAAGATACTCATTCCAAGAACTAAAGTCAGAAGGTGCATACAAGGTATCCAAACTAGGGATAATTTCTTTATATTGCCCCATAGGTTCATAGTCAATATTGTACTCTGATTTAAGCTTGTTCTTAAAAAACAACACCTTGTCTGCTTTCCCTTTTTCAAAGTTGGCATCAACCATGTCCTTCAACATGGCTATGGTATCTTCATCATTTTCCTTGAACCTTAATACTCTCTTCATGCAGTTACCCTTACTATAATAGTCCTACTTTTTCTTTCTGGTAGCCAACCAGTGCTGAAGGATATACCCACCATACACCCTTGTCTTTGAGGCATACTTATATGTCTGTTCTGAGGATAGCTTTACTACCTTTGCATAATCGCAACTTGTTACATTCTTCTTCAGAAGGATTTCAGAAGTAAGGTCAAAGTACTTACCTTTGTAGCAGTTCCAAGCATGGTCTAGAGGGATTACCAAATCAGCTATACCCTCAACATATTCAATCTCAGGATATTCCCATACAAGATGGATTGCATTGGTGTAGCACTCATTCTTCTTCAAGGTGAATCCTAAAAGAAACTCATCCACAATTTCCTTCAACTCAGGAATTGACTTGTAGGATACACACTTTACAGGCTCTGCCATCTGCATCTGCCATTCCCAGAAGTCCTTTTCCTTTGTCTGGGCATACATATCATTCATCTGCTTCATATAATACAAGGCACTGTTCTCATGAAGTATTCTTTTCATTTTACACCTTCAAAATATTGTTTTGGGTTCAATTTGGTTTCTACATAATCACCATCCCACTTATTTGTAGGAGAAAAATGTCCTTTCTTAAAT
>SABI01000699.1 GCA_009929055.1 Spirochaetia bacterium
ACTTAGTGGTATAAAGGGGTAGGGCGAATAGCGATTGACTATAAGCAAAACTAAAGAAGGTAATAAAAAATGCAAGGGCAACAATACGTGGCCTTGATAATAGGGCCTTAATCACTCCACCACGATACCCTTTCTCCAATGAATCTGTATGATAACTCGCCTCTATTGCTTCTTTATCAGGTTTTGATTCAGGTACCATGAAGGCTACAAAGATGATTGAGATGGTAGAAACAATTGCATTACCGAAGAAAAGCCAAGATGGAGCTGCATAGAAGAGAAATCCTGCTATTACAGGCCCTATAGCAAACCCCATATTATGACCTAGATAATTTAAAGAAAAGCTCACTTGTCTATTTTCAGGGATTGTTACATCAGTCATTAAGGCGCTACGAGCAGGATCCACCGCTCCATCAAACATCAGGTTAAGTATAATGAAAATAGGGACATATACTGAGTTGCCAAGAAATCCACATATTAAAAACATGAGATTAGCACATAGTTGGCCAATTATCATAACTTTTTTTCGTCCAATCTTATCAGCAAGTTTTCCACCAATAAACGAACCTGGGAGATATGCTAAGGCTGCTATAGACATAAAAGCACCAGCCCATGCATCACTATACCCTAGGTGTTGAGTAAGAAGAAGAACGAGGAACGGGTACACAAAAATACCAACACCATTGATGATTGTGGCAAAGAAGAGGACATATACTGGTCGAGGGAGTCCTCTATAAAGACTCATCATCCCCTTAATCCCTGTGGGTTCTGTGTTCATGAAAGGCATTTTATAGAGTTCCTCTACTTAACACAATGCGAATTGGGTAAAAGTGGATAGATTATTTCTAATCGAAAAATAGCCTCTCATATAGTTATCGCTCATGAGAGACTTCATTTCCTATCGAAATTTAATCACCAATCCAGATGGAGAGATCTATTTCTGCAATTGGGTTGTCATAGTCAGCGCCTGGACGCAACAACCTATAAGAAATAATATTCTCTCCCATATTAAGGTATTCACCTGGAATCATATCATAAAAGGGGCTTGTAATCTCTGTTCCCGCATACATTCCCACAAATTCTCCGTCTTGGAAAGTTCCTATCCAAGCTCCTATTTTATTCGCTGCCCAGTCGTTATATTC
>SABI01000700.1 GCA_009929055.1 Spirochaetia bacterium
ATCTAATCCAACACCACCAGCAACATCGTGTCCTCCTGCGTATCTATGACTAGGGTCAAAGTTCTTGAATAACTTAAATCCTGCAACTTCTTTCACTGGAAAAACTACTTTCATTTTATCTAAGGACTCTCTGTCAAAAAATACATCTCTACTTGCTGACGGCTTACAAAGTCTTTCGCCCTCAAAATCATCATCTCTCTGCTTCATTTCTTCTATCTCTGGTAAATTATACCTATCCCAAGCAATAACCCCCTTATCGTCTATAATAGGGACGATTAACACTATATTCTTATCATTCCTACCCAATACAAGTTTATGTATGTTTCCCATTTCTGAAATATAGTTAGCATTATAAATACAAGCACCATTTTTTGATAAAGATGTTCTTGCTTCTTCCATATTATCCCAAATAGCTTGAGTTGTTTTAGCTGAACGCAAAGTCTTTCGTGTTTCTATATCTTCAAACAATATTAAATCTGGTCTTGATTCCTCTTGTAATGCACCTCTTTGGTCTGTTCCAACTGAACCTGCAAGGAACTTTACTCCTGTTGATGTAGTAAAACTACTCATTCGTTCTTCTCTTTTAATATTATCTTTAACGAATATCTCAGGATAAACCTCAATTACTCTAGGCTTGATAAACATATTATACACATCAGTTACAATCTGCTTTGAATTATCTAAGTCTGCTGATAACACTTTAATATACTTTCTAAAATGTTCTCTATCGTTAGCAATACAAAAAGCAAGGAATAGTTTTGTCCTTGATGTTTTACTTGCACCTCTAAAAGCAATATCTGTAAATGATGCTATCTCACCCTTATAAGCCTTTAAGTTATATCCGTCTATCTTCTCGTGGAATCCTGCATCTTTTGATGTAAAGTATTGTATATAAAAAAACCTTGCCCATAAGTTAAACTTAAGCAAGATTTTCTCGTCTGAATCCTCTATTGTAAATCCGAATAGTTCTCTTAACTCTTCAGGATTATTTCTTTCTAGTATTTCATTTATTCCCATTTAAGTATTCTTCAATTGAATCTGCTATTAATTTCTTTTGGTCTGGCATTAAATCCTTTCCGTCCTTTCCAGTAAGCTCTGCTCTTGATATTGCTGTACCGTGTAATCTATCTAATAA
>SABI01000701.1 GCA_009929055.1 Spirochaetia bacterium
CATTCAAGCAAGCACTAAAGGGCCAGGCTCTATCCTACAAGGTATTAATAGGGTTCAACAGTATGAGCTTATTATCCATCCCTCTTGTCAAGAGGTAAAGGTTGAGCTTATGAACTACTCTTGGAAGAAAGATAGAAAGACAGGAGAGTATATTAACGAACCTATTGATGACTGGAACCACTTCTTAGATGCTTTGCGCTATTCATTCCAATGTCACTCTCCTAATAAGAGACTAGGCACAATCGACAAAAAGCTATTAGGCTTATAGAAAGGAGGGTAAATGCTATATAAATTGAATAAGAATATAGAAATAACCCCCATGCTTCTAACCAAGTTAATTCAATCACATCTTAGCACAGAGGTTCCAAGATTACAGAACCTCGAGAACTACTACAAAGGGGAAACAGCTATCACTCGCCGCGTTATGACAGATACAACTAAACCTAATAATAAGGTAGTTAGTCCATACGCTAGATACATTACTGATACTCTTGTTGGGTTCTTCATGGGGAAGCCAGTTAGCTATTCTTCGGATATGGATTTAACGGATTTACTTGCGGCATTAAGAGATAATAATGAGCAAGATGAAAACGCAACCCTTGCGACTGACGCTTCAATTTATGGGGTTGCTTATGAGCTTGCTTATCTTAATGAATTAGGAGAACCTAAGTTTAAGAGCCTTGACGCAAAAGAAGTGTTCCTTATTACAGATGACACTCTAGCAGAAGAGGTTCTTTATGGAGTGCGGTATTACCTTATTGAAGATATAATTGAGAATAAGAAGTATGGGGTTGTTGAGCTATATGGTAGAGAAACCGTTACCACTTATAGAGGAACAGAGAGATTCGCTGACTTAGTTATGGTTGCGGAGCCTTTCTCCCATTATTTCCCATTAGTGCCAGTCATTGAATACAAGAATAATGATTACTATAAAGGCGACTTTGAAGATGTAATTACATTAATTGACGCATATGATAAAGTATTATCAGACGGTGTGAATGACTTTGAAGCTTTCACTAACGCGTATCTAGTTCTTAAAGGTGTCACCGCAGAGCCCGAAGATCTCGCTAATATGCGGGAGCAGCGCACTCTCTTACTAGACAATGATTCTGATGTCTCTTGGTTAATCAAGAAC
>SABI01000702.1 GCA_009929055.1 Spirochaetia bacterium
AATAATAGGGGCATCCCATTTCGATCCAGCTATGGACCTACTTGCTTTCGCAATAGTCGATGAACGTTCTTCCGTTCTGGAAGCTTCGCTGCTTTTATCCGATTTCCCAATTTACACGATTTTTACTATACACTAGGCATTAACCTAGTCCACAACTACATTCCTGCAATTGTTTAGTACGTGCAACTCTAAGGGGTTTCCAGCAATTAGAGATGTTCTCGCTCCCTTATTACTAAGAGGCCTGGCTGCTCATCTACCAGCTAATATCATTTGAGGTATGTTCTCATTCTTGCAGTGACTACAAGTTGGAGCGTATATCTCGTTTCCTAAGTGGTCGTTTCCTTTTAGTGATTGTACTATCTCTCCACCACATATATGGCATTCAGGTTGAAGAGCTTTCCAAAGTACAAACTGTTTCTCGGAAGGCTTAAAGTTTACCTTTAATCCAACTGGAACTTTTAATTTTTGTTTATAAGCCATTATAATTTAATTTAATCGACATACTTAAACTGGAAGCCTTTTACGCTATTGTAGTGCGGCTCTTGCTTTAAGTTTCTAATTACAGCTCTCCTATCCAAACCAAGCACTTTGCACATTTCTCTAATTCCATCCCAAGTGCTAATTACCCTACCTTGCTTTATTTGAGCAATTTTCTTCCTTGAAGTTGTTTTTTCTTCCATATCAAGTCGTTTAATGTTTTTACTAATAATAGATTTGATGGTGGTGAATTGTTTCTAGGCGATTTAAGCTATTATTATTTAGTTTCGGCATCAGTGTTCACATTAAACAAGAAAAGCCAATGAAGAGCTTGTATTGCACCTCATTGGCTTTTATTTTAGAATTTCAATCCATCTGCTGTTGGCTCGATTACGGCTCCTGTGTTTGGGTCTTTGCTGGAAGGATAAGGGTTTTGTTCTCCTAGTCTTTTTAAGTCCATTCCAAGCCACATTACAGCTTCCTGTAGTTTAGTGATTGTGATTGATCGCTCTCGTGTAGCTGGAAGCTTCTTTACTTCCTGTATTTGCTCGTCAAGCTCTTTGCGCAATCTCTTGTTCTCAGTTATTTCAAACTCAATGCTAGTTTGCTCGTTTCTCATTTTTAATAAATTCTTAGCTTGTTTAATGAATTCTTC
>SABI01000703.1 GCA_009929055.1 Spirochaetia bacterium
GAATAACATCACTAACAATAAACTTCTTTATTTGAGATGCTACATCTTTCTGTATCATTTCAAAGTAAGACTGAACCATTGCTAGTGCCATTTGAGCTGAACCCAATGGAGTTCCTGCTGGTGGTCTTTCTCCCCTAACAACATCGTGAGTAAATGTTTGTTCATCTCTACTTGCTAACCAACCCCTTTCTTCTAAGCTCATTGCAGTAAGGTTTCTTTCTTCGGTAGGAACTCTTTCAATTCTTGCCATTGTCTTTACAACATCTCCATTGGCTACATCGTGGACTAAACTCTTGTTAAAGTTTGCGTCCATTGTTTGAAAGATGTTTAAAGTCGCAAAGTAAGAGGACTTAACTCTTAGATTTGTTATTTCGTTTGTTCTAACTTGTGGGTCTCTTAGTATTTCTATTCTACTGACGCCAAGCCATCTGCCTGGTATTTTTTCAAAATGAAAGTCTCTGTATGGAAATTCGTCCTCATCAATTTCTACATCATCTAAAACTATGCCAGAGATAGAAGTGAATGCTTCGTCAAGAGGTTCTTTCCCGTTATAAAAAGAGCCTTCTGGGACATAAGCGATAACTCTTCTGTATGTCCATTCGCCTTTCTCGTCTTCAACTTCTCCATATCTTTCAAGAACTCTTATGTATTTGTCTTCTGTGCCTCTAAAGTGGTCTAGAACTTCTTTAATCTTCTTTTCCTCCCAACCTTGCTTTTTTAGTTGAGATGGGGTGTAATAATGTTGTTCAATGACATATGCCGCGTCTCTTATAGTATCAGCAGACTGCTCTATCACTAGGTTTCTTAAATCAACCATATATGGCTTGCGTCCAACTATCTTTAAGACAGCACTACCCATTTTAGGCAAGTCAGAAAATAGCTTATAAAGAATATCGGTAAAGTTTTGCTCTTTCATCCAATATTGGAAATCCCTATTCATTAACCAAACTTTCCTGTCGCTTTGTCCAGGTTTCTTTCGTATTCTTATATGTTTCGGCTCAAACTTAATTGCTTTTGTGGCATTATTACAAGGAGCTTTAACTATATTGTTAAAGAACTTCTGAAATCCTTCACTATCAATTTTCCCAGACTCAAACTGAGAATTATACATTCCTATATTCTATTGGGTGG
>SABI01000704.1 GCA_009929055.1 Spirochaetia bacterium
CAATGTACACATTTATAAGAGAGATGAAGAGTGCACTAGCATTTTACGATGCGGCAAAAAAGACTCTTGCAATAATTGAGAAAAAAGAAGATGAAAAGGCGCTGCCACCAGATATAGATAAAAACTTGCTTAATAAAGCACTGAGCGAACACACCTGCACTGTATGCGGCCAGCCGTTATCCATTCATGGAGAATACTTTATTAAAAAACTAATCGAAACTTTTCAGGTGTCTAGTAAGACTTCTAATTTGCTTATGAGCATTAGAAGCGAACTCGAGAGAATTGTGAAGGCGGCGCAAAGGTATCCAGATGAAAAACAGCGCTTGAAAGATAGGCACAAAAATCTTGAAGACCAGCTTACAGAAGTAGGTGTAAAACTCGATGATGTAGATAAGCGCATAAATCGTGTGGGCAATAAGGAAGAAGTAAGGCTAAAGCACAAAGAGAGAGAAGAGCACGAGGAGCTTAAAAACCAGAACATTGAGAAGCGTGTGCTTGCAAAAGATCAGCTAAAAAAAGCGGAAGATAAAAAAGAAGATCTATTAAAAGAACTAGACAAAGCTCTCGCAAAGGATAAAGAGTGTGCTAGGTTAAAGCAGCTTATCGAATTCGCCAATCAAGGGCGAACCGTAATAAGCGATGTAGAAAAAGACATGATGAATGAAGTAAGAAAGAAGATGGAGGAGCGCACCACCTTCTACTTCGATGAGCTTATATGGAAAAAAGATACTTACGACCACATAAGTCTTGATGAGAACTTCCAATTAGACCTCATACATAAGGACGGCTACTCATGCGTAGGTACTACAAGCGCAGCGGAGCGTGCCTTGCTCGCATTGTCCTTCACTCTAGCACTTCATGAAGTATCGGGTTTCAATTCGCTTTTATTCATAGATACACCGGTAGCACGTGTTTCGGATATAAACAGGATAAACTTCGCCAACGTGCTTTGCGAGGTGAGTAAGAACAAGCAGATAATAATGACATTTACACCGGATGAATATTCGCCTGAAATAAAAAAGGTCTTTGAACCGGCAGCGAAGACAAACGTAGAGCTTACTCTGCAAGATGAAAAAATCACGAAAATAAAGTAGGAGGTGTACCATGGAAACATTAAAGAAGCCTGATAG
>SABI01000705.1 GCA_009929055.1 Spirochaetia bacterium
CTGCACTACCCCATGTTTTTCTAGCCATACTCAATTCTCCTTCTTTTGTTGAGCAGTTAATAATCTCTGTCTTTCCTTGTCAATTAATCTCTTATCTATATTTTGAGACAACTCCAATCCAAACAGCCCTAGAACAGACAGCTTTTCTAGATTGGAAAGTTTTAGTTTGTCGTATACGTCTGCCTTGTCTTCTTCTTTTACAGAACTACTGTTATCATCTTGTACGTCAAAGCCTGATTCTGTGCCGCTATCGTTATCTTCGTATGTTACAGATAAATGCTTAGAGCCCTCTACTGTCTCTATAACAAAGGCTACCCTTTCTGGTAATAAGCCTGTAGCCTTCGATATGGTATAGGAAGAAAACTCCATTAGTGTATCCTTGTCAAACTTTCTAAGAATCTTTCGATAGTCCGATAGTACACTGTTAGGTATGGTGTATATATGATAGTTGCCTCTAAGGGAGGTAATTATATTGTTATTAATCCAGTTCTTACTGTAAGCAGTAAAATTATTATTCTTAGTATGATCGAACAGCATTACGGCTTTCTCTATACCTACTAAAGCATCTTGGAAATTCTCTTCTAGGTGTACGCCGGTCCTTACATTTCGACAGCACTCGCTTGCAATCAAGTAGGCAAACTTCAAGTGAGCGGATACAATTGTGTCCCGTATCTTCCGTATCTTCCTAAACTTGATTTTTATTATTGGTATAACCTTTGAGTAAGACAGCGAGTAAGCGCCTATCTTTTCAGCGCAGTCTATTCTAGTGTCTAGGGATTCATTGCAGTTTTGTACTATGCCTATAAAGCTACTTAGTATATTGAAGCTGTCTAGTCTGGACACAGGAACTAGATCACCGTTAGCATACAGAAAATTTGAAGTTCTCAATATAAACTTTCTGTCCCCGGCATAAAAGCCCTTTACCTTCTTGCTCGTAAGATTTCTGCCATCGAACAGTCTGCTCTTATTGGCAGAGCCTGATAAAACCATAGCCAGATATAGGGATAAAGAATCTTTATAAAAGCTATGATGGTCACAGTTATGCCGTAAATGACCTCTCGTTTGAAGTACAAGCTAACGATTTTGTAGTACTTTTAGGCCTTTCAGGGAGTGGAAAATCCACTTTA
>SABI01000160.1 GCA_009929055.1 Spirochaetia bacterium
ATTATCTTGTTATCAGAATAGTAATTAGTATTTTAATGAGCTAATTTTTATAATAATCCCCACTCTGTTATCACAATTTATTACAAAATTTCTCTCATATTTAATGAATAATTGAAAGAAAACTAGGTTGATTTTTGCTACTATTGTCTTATGTTTAGCTGATTTTTGTAGATTCTCATAAAGATATTGGAAAGGCTGACACTCAGTATCAGCCTCTCTCTATTCTTATATTTTTAACTATGTATGTATACTTTTATGATGCTGTTACAGCTGCTAATATAAATCCAGTAAAAGTTCCTTCAGGGAGACCAGCAGCTAGGTTTAAGGCTCCAGCAAATTCTACTTTAAGTAAAAGTGTTTGCCAGCGAAGGCCATTGCTTGTTGTCAACATAGCAGTAGTAGCAGGAACAGCAGTTGGAGCACTTGTTCCAAAGACCGCTACTGTTCCAATTGGTGAGCCAGATACAGTAACTTTTGAGTTACCAGAAGAAGCTGTCCAAGAAAGTCTATAGGGGACGTAATATGTTGTAGTTCCAAGATTGAGAGTAAGAGGGCTAGGAGTAAACTTTACTGTAGCCTGTAAGTTACCTGTGTTATAAAGGCTATAATAACCTACCTCTTGAGCTCCATCGACTTCAATATTTAATCCAGTTTTAGTAATACTTCCTGATGATGCAGCACTTAAAGCAGTAACAATAGCTGGTGCAGAAGTGTTATCTGTGGCAGTAAATCCATGATAGAGTTTTGGTGCAATTACAGTTTGAAGGCCAAGGTTAGTTGAAGTGGGAGCACCTGTTTCAGCAAATGCGACAAACGCCACACTTAACACTAATAGAATAGCAATTATTTTTTTCATTATATTAATCTCCTTAATATCTTATTTAGCAGATGACTCAACTCAATGTTTCATCTGGAGAAAGAATACTAATTTACACCACTTATGTCAACAGTTTATCGTAAAAATTATAATAATTTTATTTTTTTTAAATTACTTTTTTTATATTGTTATATAATATAGATTTATATACTAATTAATGATTATACAAGAATTAACAAAACCCTTGTACGGCCTTTATACTAAAGATTATATAACATCTAATAAGATGATTTATACAGTTTCTTTAATTATAAAAGCATCTAACTTGTCACTACTGTCTTAAGTTGAAAGCTTAATTATCTAACTACCAAATCTTCTAACCAAAAAAATAATCAGTTGTATATTTGGTACAACTGATAGAGATAAAGAGAATTACATGTGTAAGAACTATGCTTCTTTTTTCTAATACACCTTAGTATAAAACCTTACCTATTAAAAAGGGCCATACTCCCCTCTCTTTGTATAGCTTGTATGAAGTAGATGATGACTTCTTTCACCTAATGGGTGAGTAAGGAACTCTTCGTACAAAGCTCTAATCGAAGGATTCTCATGACTCTTACGAATTGCATAGTTACTATCTTCAAGATAAATTGACTCTGCCCTCTTCTTTCGAATCTCAGAATTTGTAGGAATTGGTTGACCTCCACCTCCTAAGCACCCTCCAGGACAAGCCATCACCTCTATAAATGCGTAAGGAGAGGTCTTATTGTTAATCTGTTCCATGAGCTTTTTAGCATGAGACAAGCTATGAGCGACAGCAACTTTTAAAGGCATCTCGCCAATCATGACAGTCGCTTCCTTGATCCCTTCCATCCCCCTTACATCCATGAAATCTATTGAAGAGAGGCTCTTTTTTGTGAGAACCTCATAAGCAGTACGTAGGGCTGCTTCCATAACTCCCCCCGTTGCTCCAAAGATGACTGCAGCACCTGTAGAACTTCCAAGAGGATTGTCGAAATTCTCATCAGGGAGGGATGAAAATTCAATTCCTACCCGTTTAAACATAGAAGCAAGTTCTCTCGTGGTAAGGGCATAATCGACATCAGCAAAACGTTCGCTTTCATCTGCCTTCAGCTCTTCTTTCCAGAAATCAAAGGCACCATCCATCTCATTCCTACCAGCTTCAAACTTCTTAGCTGTGCAGGGCATGATGGAAACTACCCGAATCTTTCTTGGATCTAGTCCTGCTTGCTTAGCATAGAAGGTCTTGGCAATTGCACCAAACATCTGTTGAGGTGATTTACAGGTCGATAAATGGTCAAGTTGCTCAGGATAGAAATGCTCTATATATTTAATCCATCCAGGGGAGCAGGAAGTAATCATCGGAAGGGTTCCCCCTTCCTGAATCCTTTTAATAAGCTCATGCCCCTCTTCCATTATGGTGAGGTCAGCTGCAAACTGGGTATCAAATACTTTATAAAAACCAAGCCTCCGTAAACCAGCTACCATTTGGCCAGTTACAAGAGCTCCATAGGGCATCCCCATTGCCTCCCCTATTCCTACTCGAATTGCAGGGGCTGTTTGAACAATAGTGAAAAGCTCTGGATTAGAGATATCTTTAAACACCTCTTCAATGTGGCTTCTTTCAACAATAGCACCAGTGGGGCACACTAAAGAGCACTGTCCACAATTAGTACATACCGAATACCCTAGTCCTTTGTCAAGGAATGTAGAAACTTTACTACCAAGACCCCTTCCTGCGATATCGATTGCATGGACACTTTGGACTTGTGCACACACCTCTACACAACGATTACAGAGGATGCACTTATTAGGATCTCTCACAAGAGAGGAAGATGACCAGTCGAGAGGAATAAGCTTCTTTTTTGTTCGTTGAAATCTACTCTCCTTTACTCCTAGTTGTTTGGCAAGGTTCTGTAATTCACAGTTGAGGTTTCTTTCACAGGAGAGACATTCTAAAGGATGATTTGCAAGGATAAGTTCAAGGTTCAACTTTCTTGAACTTCTTATTCTTTCACTATTGGTGGTCACTTCCATCCCAGGGAGTGCAATACCTGTGCACGACCGTACCAGACGTTTGGAGTTCTTAATCTCTACTACACAAATACCACACGAGCCATGGGAAGAAACTTCATCTAAGTGGCAAAGTGTGGGGATTTTTATCCCTACTTGGCGACATGCTTCTAATATTGTTGTCCCTTTTTCGACACTTACAATTTGACCATCAATAGTAAGTTCTATCTTCTCTTTAGCCATGTATTGCCCCCTTGGACTCAATAGTACGAATATCACATCTAAGGCACCGAGAAGCCTCAAGTCTCGCTTGTTCTCCTAGATACCCTCGATTTATCTCTGCAAAGTTTCCTCTTCTTTCACTTACCTTTAGGTGTCTTGGTGCAACACTTTTACCTGCTGGAATTTCTTCTGGTGCTTCATTACTATAAGAGAACTTTTCAAACAGGGCTGAGAATCTTTTCTTGCCAGTTAGCTCAAAATCAATAACTTGGGCTGCATCCTTTGCATACCCCATCGCTTCTGCAGCAGTTGAAGGACCTGTTACAAGGTCTCCAATTGCATAGACCCCTTCGAGGTTAGTCTTGTAGGTATACCGTTCTATTCGTGCATTGCCAAATGAATCGGTAGCAATACCTTCTTGAATGAGGAGACTACTCTCAACATGTTCCCCAATTGCGACAACTACCATATCACAAGGGAGAGTGGTTGTATTTCCACTATCCATAGGTCTTTGTCTTCCAGAGAGGTCATAGGAGCCTTTTTCCATCTCCATTATTTCGAAGGATTCAACTTTTCCAGTAATATCTCCTCTAATTTGGACTGGGGCACTCATAAAAGAGAAAACAATTCCCTCTTTGAGAGCTTCTGCAATTTCACTCTTGTTTGCACTCATATCTTCCTTTGCCCTACGATAGGCAACGGTGACCTCACACCCCCTTCTCCAAAGAGTTCGAGCTGCATCAATGGCCACATTGCCTCCACCGATAATGATGGCTCTCTTCCCTATTGTAATTGGAACATCTTTTTCTAATTTCTCTAACAACTCTGTCCCTTGAATGACACCGCTAAGATCAATGCCTGGAATCTCGAGTTCCATGTGTTGATACGCACCGGTAGCGAGGATAAGAGTTGAATACTTTTTCTGTAATTCAGCTAGACTAAAATCTTTACCCAACTTTGTATTGAATACAAAGTTAACTCCTAGCGCATCAAAAAGTTCTAGTTCTTTATCAAGCACCTCTTTAGGAAGGCGGTAAGAAGGGATTCCATAGCGAAGGACTCCTCCTCCCTTTTCATTCGAATCAAAGATAGTGATCTGATGTCCAAGTCTTACTAAGTAGAACGCTGCTGCTAATCCTGCAGGTCCCGCTCCAATAATTGCGATCTCTTTGCCAGTAGGGGGAAGAATACTGTCGATGAGTTTCTTGTAGATGGCACTTTCTCGCCCCATCTTATACATAGTGTCAGCTAGATACCGATGAATCTCTCCTTGATGAACAGGCTCATCGATACTATCTCGTCGGCAACGCATCTGACAGTGGAAGTGACAAATTCTCCCAATAGTTCCTGGTAGAGGGTTATCTTGGATGGTTGACTCAAAAGCCTCCTCCAATCGATTTTCTTTCAATAACTGCAAATATGCTGGAATATCCATATGCATTGGGCAAGAGTTTGAACACAGGGCAGTAATAAGGTCTTCACAGGTACCACTTGAACAATGATGGCGATGAATATGCTCTTCATACTCATCTCTAAAGTATTTCAATGTAGTGAGCACTGGGTTAGGGGCTGATTGACCAAGACCGCATACTGCAGTATTGCAGATATTAAGGCCGAGTTCTTCCATCAAAAGAAGATCATTTTCTGTCCCCTTCCCCTGGACTATCTTATTGAGTAAGGCTAATTCTTGACTAAGTCCTTCCCTGCATGGAACACACTTTCCACAAGACTCTTTATGGGTGAATTCGATGAAGTACCTCGCAACATCGACCATACAGCTATCTTGATCCATGACGACCATTCCCCCCGAACCCATAATAGCCCCTAAACTTTGCAAGGATTCATAATCAATTGGGGTGTAAAACTTAGAAGCTGGAATACATCCTCCCGAAGGGCCTCCCGATTGTACTGCCTTAATCTTCTTATTAGGAGATGATGAGCCTCCTCCCACCTCATAGATAAGGGTACAAAGATTTTCACCTAAAGGGAGTTCTACTAACCCAGTATTCTTTACTTTTCCTACAAGAGAGAAAACTTTAGTTCCTGGGCTATCATTTGTTCCTGTTTGTTTAAACCAAGAACTTCCCATCCCTATGATAACTGGAATATTGCACCACGTTTCAAGGTTATTAATTGTAGTTGGATAACCAAGATACCCTTTTTGTGCCGGAAATGGGGGTTTCATGGTAGGTCTACCTGCTTTTCCTTCTACTGATGCTATTAAAGCTGTCTCTTCTCCACACACAAAGGCACCAGCTCCTTCTACTATTTCAATGTCAAACTGAAAGTTAGTGTTAGGGATTTTCTTTCCAAGTAAACCAACCTCTCTCGCTTGCTTGACAGCAAGCTTTAATCTCTCTACTGCTAGTGGGTACTCTGCCCTCACATATACGATTCCCTGCGATGTGTGCATCGCGTAGGCTCCAATGAGCATTCCTTCTATGAGCATATGAGGGTCACTTTCCATCTCGTTACGGTTCATGTATGCCCCGGGGTCTCCTTCATCGGCGTTACAGATAATAAATTTCTTTTCAGCGTCGTTTTTGTTCATTAACTCCCATTTCAGTCCAGTAGGGAATCCCGCTCCTCCTCTCCCACGAAGGAGAGAATTCTTCACTTCTTGGATAACTTCATCACTACTTTTCTCCCATACTGCCTTAAAAAAAGCACTATAGCCCCCCACAGCAAGATATTCTTCAATCTTGGTTGGATCTATTAGACCTGCATGGCGTAGCACTATCTTTTTTTGTGAACGGAAATATGAGATTTCATTCCATTCAGGAATTGAATCAAACCCTTCGCCGTAGATAAATTTTGTCCCTAAATGATCCCATTGTGATATTTTACAAAGGACTCTGCTATGGTCAAACGAGCCCTTTTCTATAG
>SABI01000706.1 GCA_009929055.1 Spirochaetia bacterium
GGATCGATATGTATAGACAGTTGTTATTGAGAAACGTAAAAAGAGAGCTATTTGCGAACTGTCATTAATGCCGAGTCTAATAAGAGCATATATCCGCAACTCTGTATTGAGGATCTCTCCGGGTTTTGAATTCTGCTTCTCCCCTTCCGGAAAAAGGGCATTGAACTCATCTATGAATGTAGGATAGAGCCTAAGGAAGGTCTCATCAAAATTTGTAAAGAAATTATTTAACTCATTATTGATAAACTGAGGAGATCGTAGTTCACCATATAGTTCTTCCATCTTACCCTCCCGGGTATACCGATTCAATGTCCGACGATAATTATCAAGCTTTTCAATATAATGAGAACAAAGGTCTATGAACTTTGTCAGGTAGGTATCTTTCAAGAGGCTTGCCTCTGAGAGTTTACGATTAACCTCAAGTAATTCACTATTCAATATATAAAGCTGTTCGTTGGATTTATGAAGATCTTGATTTGTCTCTGAGAGTTTACGTCGTATATGTGTAATCCTCTGCATATATCGATATACGAAGATTATTGCAATTACTAATAATACAGAGAGAATACTGACAAGTAAAAGATACAGTTTAAGCTCTTTTTTTTGAGTCCTCGCTTTAGTCTGATAGGCAGAATCTATAATCGGGAATATTTTTGTAATCTCATATGTCCTGAATCTGGAATTACAGAATACTGCATCTTCCATGGAGGATTGTATGCAATGGTATGCATTGTCAATATCTCCCTCCTTAAACAATATCAGGGCAAGAGATTGCATCGATGTGTTTTCCTTAACAGCATTCTTTATGTCATAAATGGCTGAAAGTGCATAATACTTCTTCTGGAGTTCTATGTTTCCGTCTTTCTTGTATATGTTTGCCAGAATACTTGTCAAAATGGCTCTGTTGTGATCCTCTTTTGAAGAGTTATTTAAAAGATCAGCCACTATAGCCTCTGCCTCTTTTGTCTTATTCTCTTCAGAAAGCTTCTCTGCAATCCACAACTGATAATCTCTCGTATCTGGAGAAGCCATTATAATCAGAGAATCCGCATATATCCGACTTAATCTGAAATAGTCATTGTTTCTGTCATTTTGAGCTTCAGCATAATATCTGTATAAACG
>SABI01000707.1 GCA_009929055.1 Spirochaetia bacterium
GGTATATACCTCCTCTCCTCGTCATCCCACTGGTTCCATTCTTTTACCCACTTCTCTAACCCAGCTTTTAAAAGAGAATATATCTCTGTAGTTTTAACTACCTTTTTAAAAGCCTCCCTAGCCTCTTTCTTCTTTAGCTTCTTAGGGTACAACTCCCAGAACTCTGTAAAACGCTTATCCTCTGTACTACCTCCGGGGAGCCCGCTCCTCTTAAAGGGAGGTGTTCTATTAGAGATACCTTTAGGTATCTCTTCAGTATTACTTATATCAGTATTACTATGCTGCGGGTTTTCCGTAAACGGTTTTGCCGGAAGCGGTTTTGTCTTACGGGGGGTGTCATACACCTCGTATACAACTTCTGTGAACTTACCGTTGTTTTCTTGGTCCTGAACTTTTATCATATAGCCAAGTTCTTCTAATTCTTTAATCGCAGAATAAACAGAGTCTCTCCCATCTGAGAACCTATTCACAATATCCTTTGTCTTAATTTTCCACTCCGGGGGCTTGCTTAATGCATATGTTAAAAGTCCGGTTGCCTTAAGGCTCATCTCCTTATCTTCAAAGATTGCGTTCGGTAAAACTGCAAAGTCTTTTTGATATTCTGACTTATTTATTAATGCCATATTATTCATCCTCTTCTTTTAAATTATATAACTCGCAAACTGTATCTATGAGACTCTGTCTCATTCTTTGAATTTGGTTGTAATAATCTACTAATTCTTCTGCGTCGTCTGAGTAAATACTAAAAGCGTTTTTCATTCCTCTCATCTCCCACGAGTAATGAGGAATAAAAGAAAGTTCTTTGAGGAGATCATCTATTTTGTATCTGAGAGTGCTATTGTCCCAGCCCTCGGGGAGTTTTGTTTTTTGTTTTTTCATTTTGTCTTTCCTTTTAATCTCAAAGGGTGGCAAGGTGTTAGACGACCTTACCAGCCCTTGGGATTATCTAACTAAAGTACTTTTGAGTTCGTCTAACTTCCATACCCCATTATACACCCCCTTGTTTGGGTTGCAATACTTCTATACTACAGGTTAGGGGAACGAGAGGGGGTAGTATCAAAAATGACGAAGTTAAGACTTCAGACTGGATACACCCCCTCTTTACCAACGTATTACTTAT
>SABI01000708.1 GCA_009929055.1 Spirochaetia bacterium
ATATAATTCCACACATAACTATATGTACATTCAATGGGGGTAAACCAGTGGACAGTAATATGATTACGGAGTGGAAAGATATTGAATCAATCTTTATTGAAACTAAACTGAAAATGAAAAAGAAAAGATGAAATTAATTAAATCAACAATCAAAAGGGACAAGCCTATTGGTGAACTACCACATGGTAAAGTAAGAATTACCATGCTAGGTGGACAACCAGAGAACATTTGGGTAGCCAAAGATGAAGAGAACAAAGTAATGTACCTCTCGAACCATGCTTTAATGTTCTATCCTATGCCATCATGGGGAATGGAATTACCTCTTACATCGGGTTCAATAGACCTACATAAGTATAGAGGAGATACATTTGAGGAAACTCAGTTCACAGTATGTGAGGAAGCATATAATGGCTTGAAAGATTTCTTGGATGAAGAAGGAAACTTCGATGTTGAGGGCTATATAGCTTTCTGTAATTCAGAATCAGATAAAGCTTCAAGTACAGAGGAATAAAACAAAAAGAATGTTAAAGGTGGAAATATATTTGCATATATGAAACCTTTGACATATCTTTGCAGTGTCAATTAAATAAAGAAACAATTCTATGGGAAAGTTAAATCCATTAGTGAAACCAACTTCAAAGTTGGATGAGGAAAGACTGGCTGGAGGTTCAGGTGCATTGGCAGCTAAACAGAGTAATGTAGCATTATTGAGAAGGGCAGTATTAGCTAATCTTCTTTGGGAAGATGTTGCATATATGGATGGTCTTAAGGTGGCAGAAGAAATCAAGAGGCTAATACCTTTGTGTCCTGCCATTGATGTGTATAATATTGCTCTTGAAGCAAGATTAATGCAGAAGCTGAGACATATACCACTGTTTATAGCAGTGGAAATGTGTAAATATCCTGAACATAAGTTATTTGTAGCTGACCTATTGCCTAAGATTATTACAAGGGCTGATATGCTGACAGATTTCTTGGCATTATATTGGAAGGACGGTAAAAAGCCTATCTGTAACCAAGCTAAGAAAGGATTAGCTAATGCCTTTCATAACTTCAATGAGTACAAGTTGGCTAAATATGACAGAAATGCAGCTATTAAGCTCAGAGATGTTATGTTC
>SABI01000709.1 GCA_009929055.1 Spirochaetia bacterium
GAAAATCACTATCGCGATATGCAAGATATGGAATTTACTATTCAAGAAGGTAAATTATACTTCTTACAAACAAGAAATGGTAAAAGAACAGCTCCTGCTGCTATTAAAATGGCTTGTGATTTTGTAGATGAAGGTAAAATAACTGAAGAAGAAGCACTTCTACGTATTGAAGCTAAATCATTAGATCAATTATTACATCCAACATTTGAACCAACTGCTTTAAAACAAGGAGAAGTTATTGGAGAAGCACTACCTGCTTCACCAGGAGCTGCTGCTGGTAAAGTAGTATTTACTGCTGAAGAAGCTAAAAAGCTTGGTAAAGGTGGTAAAGGTGAAAGAGTAATTCTAGTTAGATTAGAAACTACTCCAGAAGATATAGAAGGTATGATTGCTGCTCAAGGTATTTTAACTGTAAGAGGTGGAATGACTTCTCATGCTGCAGTAGTTGCTCGTGGTATGGGTACTTGCTGTGTATCTGGATGTGGCGCTATTAAAATGAATGAAGAAGCTAAAGAATTTTCTTTAGGTGGATATACTTTCCATGAAGGCGATTTCATTTCATTAGATGGATCTACAGGCAAAATATATAAAGGTGATATAAAGACTCAAGAAGCTACATTAAGTGGTGACTTTGGAAGAATTATGTCATGGACAGATAAATATAGAACATTAAAAGTTCGTACTAATGCTGATAATCCAAGAGATACTAAAAAAGCTGTTGAATTAGGTGCTGAAGGTATTGGGTTATGTCGTACAGAGCACATGTTCTTTGAAGAAGATAGAATACCAAAAATTAGAAAAATGATTTTATCTGAAACTGTTGAAGCAAGAACTGAAGCTTTAAATGAATTAATACCTTTCCAAAAAGGTGACTTTAAAGCTATGTATAAGGCATTAAAAGGATTACCAATGACAGTTCGTTATTTAGATCCACCTTTACATGAATTCTTACCAACTGAAGAAGATGATATTATAGCTTTAGCTAAAGACATGAATATAACAGTTGAACATTTAAAAGAAAAATGTGCTGAACTTCACGAATTTAACCCTATGATGGGACATCGTGGATGTAGATTAGCTGTTACTTATCCAGAAATAGCTAAAATGCAAACTAGAGC
>SABI01000161.1 GCA_009929055.1 Spirochaetia bacterium
CTATATGAAAGAGGGGATATTAGTTGCCTTAGGAACTGATGGATCAAGTTCAAACAATACCCTCGATATGTTTAAAGAGATGAGACTCACTGCCATGATTAGTGGAGCTTCTACCCATAACCCTACAGCTATCACCCCCTACGATGTGTTAAGCATGGCAACAATTAATGGGGCAAAGGCTCTTAAGAGAGACCATAATTCGGGGAGTATCGAAGTTGGAAAAGATGCAGATATTACCCTTATTAATAGAGATAAGGCCCATCTCTCCCCTATGAACAATCCTTTTAGTGCCGTTGTGTTTGGCTCATCGAGTCAAGATGTAGAGACCGTTATCATTAAAGGGGAAATTGTCTATAAAGAGAAGGAATTTACCCACATCGATATAGAGAAAACAAACCATGCTATTAACAAAAGATGGGAAGAAATAAAGAAGAGAATGTGAATGAGGAGCTAATCATGGACGAATTTTTTCGAACTATAGAATGTAATAATAATACCCTTACCCTCATCGATTTGAACCCGTTATTAACGGTGAGCATATTGCCCCTAAAGGGCTTCATGTCTATAATCCAGCAATTGATGTTTCGATTGAACAATTGCATATTTCTTTAGATAAGTAGGATACTCATGGATTTATTTATAACTTCTTTTATGGTCGTTTTCCCCCTAGCCCTTAAACTCTTATTAGGTTTTTCAATAAGGAAAGCAAAGATTCTTAGTCTTACTTCTTTTAAAGAATTTAATAAACTTATCTTTACCCTTTTCCTCCCAGTCCTTCTATTTAATAATATTTATCATAGTAATATTAAAGTTGATTTTAATGGCGAGCTCATTTTATTTGCCCTTTTCTCTCTTTTAGCCCTTTTCACCCTCTTTATGATAGTAATTCCTAGAATAGAGAAAGAAAATCCTAAACGGGGGGTTCTTGTTCAGGGGATGAGTCGAAGTAACTTTATCCTCTTTGGAATCCCTGTTGCCCAAGCCCTTTATGGAGAAGGCTCTCTAGGACAAGCCACTATTCTTGTCTCTTTTGTGGTCCCTGCAATTAATGTGTTATCGGTAGTTGCCCTTGAATCCTTCAGAAATAAGAATGTTAATATAAAGAAAATAGCTAAAGGGATTGCAACGAATCCCTTGATTATTGCCTCTATAGCCGCTTATGTGTGTGTCATTACAGGGCTTGTCTTACCACGTGTTATTGAAAGTTTTATAAGTGAAATTGCTTCAATTGCTACCCCTATTGCCCTTATCATATTAGGGGGCTCAGTTTCTTTTCATTCTATTAAAGATAACAAGAAGCAACTAACCATCGCAATTGCGGGAAAACTCATTTTAGCCCCTTTACTAGGTATAGTAGTTGCTATTCTATTAGGATTCAGAAATGAGAGCTTAGTAATCCTCATGGCAATGTTTGCCTCACCTACAGCTGTTTCTTCCTTCTCCATGGCGGTAAGTATGGATGGAGATGCTGAATTAGCAGGTTTAATTATTGTCTTTACCACATTTTTATCGATTATTTCTCTGTTTTTCATCACTTTTTCTCTTTTAGCTTTAGGGTATATCTAACAATCTAATGTGTATTTATACAAAATTTTTCATTTATTTTGTATAAATATACTTTACAAACACCACAATTTATTGGTAAGGTTTGTTGCAATATTGAGGAATACCTAAATATTGAAGGAGTCAATCATGAAACCTGCTACAAACCAAATGTTTCTTAATATGAAGCAAAGAGACCCACATCAAAGTGAATTCCACCAAGCGGTACAAGAATTTTTATTCTCAATTGATAAGATCATCGACGACTTACCACATATTACTTACCATAAGGTAATAGAAAGGATGATTGAGCCTGAAAGAGCTATAATGTTTAGAGTCCCTTGGATAAATGATGATGGAATACTTGAAATCAACAGAGGATTTAGAGTTCAAATGAATAGTGCCTTAGGTCCCTATAAAGGGGGATTGAGATTTCACCCATCGGTAAATTTAAGTATTATAAAATTTCTCGCATTTGAACAAACATTTAAAAACTCCCTTACAGGGCTCTCTTTAGGTGGTGGCAAAGGGGGAAGTGATTTTAACCCAAAAGGAAAGAGTGATGCTGAGGTGATGAAATTTACTCAAAGTTTCATGACTGAACTTCAACGCCACATAGGGCCTCATACCGACGTTCCAGCAGGAGACATTGGAGTTGGTGGGAGAGAAATAGGATTTCTCTATGGCCAATATAAGAGATTAAGAAATGAGTTTACCGGTGTACTTACTGGGAAAAGTCCTTCTTGGGGTGGCTCGTACATACGACCTGAAGCAACAGGGTATGGTTTAGTATATCTCGCTGGAGCAATGTTAGAAGAAGATAAAGATACCTTCGAAGGAAAAGTAGCTTTGGTAAGTGGTTCTGGAAATGTTGCTCAATACACCATTGAAAAGCTCATTGAATTACAAGCAAAAGTTATTACCGTTAGTGACTCTTCTGGGTGTATCTATGATCCAGATGGGATAAACAAAGAAAAACTAGCCTATATAAAACAGCTAAAAAATATTCAAAGGGGAAGAATTGCCTCGTATGCTGATACCTACCCTTCAAGCCAATATATTGCCCATAATGGAAGCTTAGATTATAACCCAATTTGGAATATTAAAGCTGATTTAGCATTCCCTTGTGCGACGCAAAATGAAATCAATGCAAAAGATGCTCATCATTTAGTAGAGAATAAGATCAAGTTAGTTGCAGAAGGGGCTAATATGCCAACCACTATTGAGGGGATAAATATTTTCTTAGACAATGGAGTTCTTTTCGCCCCAGCTAAAGCTGCTAATGCAGGGGGAGTTGCTGTAAGTGGATTAGAAATGGCCCAAAATGCCTCAAGAATTCAATGGAGTGCAAAGAAGGTAGATGATGAATTGTTAAAAATTATGAAAGGTATTCATAAGAATATTTCAGCAACAGCCATTAGGTATAGTACAAAAGGGAATTTAGTTGATGGAGCTAATATTGCAGGGTTCTTAAAAGTAGCCAATGCGATGATAGATCAAGGCTACGTATAAAAGTGTTTTAATAAAGAATGTAGAGAGGGGTCATTAAGGCTCCTCTTTTCTCTTTTCATCTCAATAGGGAGACTCTTTTCAATCTTCATAGGACGATTTGAAAGTTGGATGATAACATCTGCTATCAAAAGAGCCTCGTGGATATCGTGGGTAACAAAAATAGTAGTTTTTTCATCACGTGAGAATAAGTGGGTAAAGGATTTAACAAGGGACCATCTTAATTCAGCATCTAATGATTGAAATGGTTCATCAAGAAGCATCACACGAGAAGGAAATGCAAATGCCCTTGCAATAGAGACTCTCTGCCTCATCCCCCCAGAGAGCTCTGATGGGTTTAAGTTCATATATTCACTCAACTCCACGAGTTCTAAAAATTCTTTCCCTATAGCCTCTCTCTTCTTCTCTCCATCGATGTAGGGTCGTAACACAATTGTAATATTCTTCAAAATAGATAACCAAGGAAGAAGGCGTGGTTCCTGAAAGAGAAAACTTACATCCCCCTCCTCTCCCTTTTCTCTTATCACCTCTCCCCCATCGGGTGTTTCAATGCCCCCAATAATCTTTAAAAGGGTTGTTTTACCACATCCAGAAGGACCTACAAGGGCTACAATAGAATTAGGTCTTAGGTTCAGGGAGAAGTTTTCTATAACAGGAAGGAGAAGTGAGTCTGTTTTATATGTTTTAAATAGGGATGAGATTATCATACAGAAGCCTCATTACGAACTAAGTTTTTCCTTTTTCTATAGCGAGTTGTTTCAGCTAAAATAAAAGAGAAAAGTAAGTCACTCATTGCAGTAAGAAAGATTGCAATAAGTGTCCACGATATTACCTGAGCTGTTTCTAAGTTTATTTGGGCTAAACTCATTTTAGAGCCAACTCCAAAAGTGGGAACTGTAAGAACTTCAGCTGCTATTATTACTTTCCAAATCATAGAGAGGGTACTTTTTGAGCCGGTAATGAGAAAAGGGGCCATACTAGGGAGATGAAAGTGAAAGAATCGAGTACGCCTAGAGAATTTATAGACCTTCGTCATTTCATCCAATTCTTTCGATATATGATGTACTCCCTCCTCTACTTGAACAAACATTACAGGAAAACCCATCAGAAAGGCACTAAATATGGGTACTGTTCCACTCGTAAACCAGATGAATGCTAAAAGTATGATAGCCATTACAGGGGTTGCTTTACATATTACTAATAGGGGTGTTAATAGAGATTTCACAGAAGGGAAAAACCCACTTAATAGTCCTAAGAATGTAGAAATGGAGAATATGATAAGAAAACTTAAGCCACCTCGAATGAGGGTGACTGAAATATTTTCTACAAAAGAGGGATGCTTAATAATTTTTAGAAATGAAGAGAGTGTCTCCTTTGGAGAAGGGAGTAACACAGGAATATTGAGAACTTTTGCCCCTATATACCAAGCTAATAGGAGCAATGAGGTAGAAAAGACTACTATGAGTCTATTTTTCCAGATAGAAATCTTCATTAGGTACCGCTGAACCAATTGACTCGTAATCAAATCCATAGAGTATGTTGTAATACATATCAACACTTTCATAGGCATCGGTTGCATTAATATAGCCTAAATTACAATTAGGAATAGATAACTGAGCAAGTTCTGCACTTAAAATTTCTTGTTTTTCAATCTCTTGGGCAGCTTGTTCGACATTGGTATTTACCCAGTCGATACTCATAGCAACTTCATCAAGGGCAAGAGAAACAAGTTCAGGGTGCTCTGCAATAAATGTGTCTCTTACAACTAATACTGTCATAGGATAGTTATCTGTTCCAGTAAGGGCTCCCCACAGACTTTGGTAGTCTAAAAGTATAATTGTCTTTGGCTGTTTTGCTTTAGCCATTGATAAAAATGGTTCTGGAAGGACTACGAAATCTTTTTTCCCAGCAGCATACATCTGCACGAGTTGAGCCGGTGATGCAATAGAATAGTCAAGAGTAACAAAATCGGTAGTATCATATCCAAAAGCGGTAAAATAAATTTGAGTGAGTTGATCAGGAGATCCTCCTGCACCAGGTATTGCAATAGATGTTCCTCGTAAATCTTCAAATTCAACAACTTGTGGGTCTGTTGTAATAAATTGAAGCATTCCTTGCCCTGTTACTGCTGCAAGTTTTATAGGAACCCCTTTAGCATATAGGTTTGCTGCTACATTTGTTGGAAGGAATGCCATATCGAGTTCACCGTTGGCTAACTTGGCAATAACTTCATTAAAGGTAGCATGTACTTTTACATTAAAGGAGGCCATTTCATTAATCACACCCCCCTTTTGGGTAATTCCTGCTACTCCAAATCCACTTGGACCTTTCATTGCACCAAGGTTAACAGTTACATGGTCTCTCTCATTTTGGGCCTCTTTAACTGCCTGCGATGAAAGTGGACTTACTATTAACAGAACTATAAACATGGTCAACATAACTCTTTTTAACTTCATACTCGTATTCACTCTATGCTCCAATGTACCCATATGTAAGGTGGGTCCCTTTATATATTACTCAACGATTATTTTAAAGAATCGTTTTTTTCCAGCCCTAAGAAGAAGAATCTCTTCTTCTCCTAAGTAAGAAGTGTCAATGATTTGTTTCACATCACTGATATTCTTTTCGTTAATGAATGCGCCACCTTGATTAATAAGGCGCCTCGCATCACTATTATTAGAACAAAGTTCAGTCATTGCAAAAAGATCAATAGCACCGATGCCTTTCTCTAATAGCTCTTTCTCTATTGTAATGGAAGGGAGACCTTCTGTCGATACCACTTTATGAGCTCCAAACATAGCTTTTGCAGCATGTAGAGCTTTTTCAGCTTCCTCTATACCATGAATAATCTTTGTTTGTTCATAGGCTAGCTT
>SABI01000710.1 GCA_009929055.1 Spirochaetia bacterium
GTGTAAGAGTCTACACCCTCATATGAGATGACGAACGGAAGTCCGTTGTTCCCGACAGCGCGGTCAAGAGGTTTATCTTCGTTTTCATCATCTATTATCTCCACCGAAATAGGATACTTCTTAACGATAGCTTCCTCTCGGGGGTTTATGTTTATAGTATCGACTTGAATCGCAAACCGAACCTGATCAACAGTATCGGTTGATTGCTTCTTAGCCCCATCCAGAATAATCTTTTCAGCCTTATCCAAGATAGTCTTAGCGCAAGCAGCGGCTACAGTTTCGTCACTAGTCGTAGCCATTATATACTTAAGCTTATTCAAAGCCAGGTCACGAGCCGAGGATATCTCAGCCATGAACTTCTTATCCTTCTGGATACTAAGTTCCTCGATAGCATCGGCGACAGTAGGATTAGAGAGCATACGATTAGCCGCCATTTTATAATCCTTAAGGGCGGGTTTCATCGCACGCATTGCTTGTTCACCTGAGTAGTCACCAAAAACAAGAAGCTCGACAAACATTCTTTCATGTTCGTCTAACAGATTATACTTCGCACTCTTAAGCTTACCTTGCTTAAGAGCAGCAAGCAACTGCTCTTTTGTTTCTAGTACTAACGGTTTGAATGTTCTTTCTCCCACTGTTACCTCCTCTATTAAATACATTGTACCACACTTAAAAGAAAAAAACAATCCCCTTGCAAAGATATTTTCTTTGTGCTACAATACTTATAATATGAAGAATCTAGATAAGTCAACTTTAACATTCAATCTTGGAGGATTAAAGTTCGCAACCAAAAGAAGGAATCCGAAACCAAGAAAAAAGAATACACCAGAGCAGGCGCTCAGATACAAAGCTCATACTTTAATAAACAAAATATTGCGCGGGGATCTAGATATTTCGAAACAAAATGACAAGAGACTTTTTTATTGGGGATTGAAACACTCAGTAGTGGATAGGAACAGGAACATCCTCGAGGAAACATTATGGAAATAGGAGATGTGAATTGCCAGACACAGATATTTTAGGGTTGTTGGGTGGAGAGAAACCAACCACAGAAACAAAACCAATAGAAGAAGAGGCAGGACTTTCTGAAGACAAAATAGATTCAGAGGTCCTCAAC
>SABI01000711.1 GCA_009929055.1 Spirochaetia bacterium
ATTCGGACATGAGCGCCGTTATGATTCGTGAAAGCATGAAATCCCTTGGAGATAGAGTCTCCATATCACATGATGAGGTGAAATACATGAAACTAATTAAAAAATTAAATACAGCAATAAACCGCAAACAGAAAGCTCGTAAAGCTTTAATTAAACAGACAATAGTAGAAAATGAAGTCTTACTTAAATTAAAAGCAACTTATTTAGATCTTCAAGATTTATAAGATTAAAGTAATTAACCTCTTCACCCTTATAGACAAGTACTGTTGAATTTCTATCAACGAATCTCTTAACCATCCCTCTTGAAACCTGTAAAATAGTAGATCTATTGACTTGATTTCCAGAAATTGCAGCTGAGTTAATTACTGATTCTACATAGAAAATTTCACCAGTTCTCTCATATTCAATATAAGAACCTTTCTTAATTCTTCTATCACCCTTATTTAGTACAATAGTACCTCTTCGAGTAAAAGGCAGATAAGCATTTGACTCAATTAAGTAAATTAAATCTTGAATAACTTGCTCTTTCTCTTTCTCTACAATTGTAGTATTCGTAACTGTATAGTTGGAAGTTACACTAAGAGGTTTACTACCCCAAAGGTCAACATATTCTGGAAGAGAGACTATAGGCACATAAGTTAAAGCAACTTGCTTATCCATACCAAGGAAAACACCATTGTTATAGATCTGAAACCAGGTGTAAAAGTTATTTTCAAAAAAGAGACTTTCTTGAGAGACATTACCCCCCTCTACAATATAGAGATCTTGATTACCTCGATTCAACCAATCTTGTATACTTTTAGAATCAAAAGGAGGTTTTCTTACTACCATATTAAAGGTATCACGATATGTATCAAAAAAGAACTCAACTAAAGGAGGTTGACAGACTTTATAAAAGAGACTTATCAAACTACCTTGTGGATTTGAAACTGAAGCATCCACTACTGTTCGATTTTGAATAGCTTCATCTATCTCTAACTTAATTATCTGATAGATACCTCTCTGCAGCTCAGTCTGAACTTCTTCTCCCTTTATAGCATACATTTTTGTTCTTCTATCTCCATAAGACTCAAAAAAGTCATTATTTTTACTCTCAGGGAGAACTCCCATATTAGAG
>SABI01000712.1 GCA_009929055.1 Spirochaetia bacterium
CGCTTCAATGTTACCAAGGAATTCATCAATAGTTGTATCAAAACCATTATGTTGATAATTCCAAATAAGATCTTGAGGAAGATAGAAGAATGTATCATGGTTACCTTTAATGAGAGTAACCTTTTCCTTAATTAATAATGCGTGTACATAATCAAGCACTTTGAGGTTCTCTAAACCTCTGTCAAATAAATCACCAGCTATAATTAAATGGTGATCTGGATTATTCTCATCAAAGCCAGATTCATTTATAGCTTTTATCATTTCTGTGAAGTGTCCATGAGGATCACTTGTTATAAAGTATTTCATTATTCTTTCTCCTCACCTAAAATAGATATGCGATCAGCTATAATACTCATACCATCTGGTGCCATATGAATGTGTGCTTTAACAGCTATCAAACTATTAAGGCTACCATGATCCATAAGAGATGCTGCCATATCATCTCTAGTCCAAATAGGAATGAGATTGTTATCTATCTCTATTATAACAAGAAGAGCATTGGTTCCATTGTCAACAATTTTTTCATGGAAGGATTCTATTCTACCAGCTAAGATTACTTGATTTATCATTTATAATCTTCCTCCATCTCAACTCTTTTGTAAGCATCACCTTCATACATACTACCATCCCAAGATCCTTCTCCATCAATATAAGGATACTCATCATATTGTGTAAAATCATGAATGTAAAAGTCTTCTCCACATTCTTCGCAGATATGATCTCCATTTGAACTCTCGAAGTGATCCTCAGTAATTGGTTGTCCACAAATTTCACAGTATAATTTTTTAATCATTTTATCACCCTCATCTCTTTTTATTTTTATTATATCACAATTCAAATCAATTGTCAATACCATAATAGTTTTTTCTTAAAAATTCTATTTTTTGTTCTACATCTTTTCTAAAGTTCTCATCAATTTCTTCTTTAGCATGATTCATCATTCTGTTTCTCTTCTCAGCATATGAACGATGAGAAGCTGGAGATTTCTTTCTCCACTTAGCTATTTTTCTAATTCCCGGCTTCATTCTTTTCTTCTCTCCCAAGTTCCTGATCAATATAAGTTTCCCAAATAATATCTTTAAGATTATCAGATAGTTCTGGAAACCCCTCATAGAA
>SABI01000713.1 GCA_009929055.1 Spirochaetia bacterium
TCCAGCCACAACATCTCCAGCATCTACTAACCATTGGTCGCCTTCATAATAAGGAGGAGTAGGTTTGATAGTCCAACCCTTATTTTTACTTTCAGCTGTGGTTTTAACAGTATTTATTTCTTTTTCCACTCCTCCTATTAAAACATGAGCACTACTTCCTATGCCTTTAGATAGCGAATATCTTGATTCAGAAATAGTATTATCAGCTTTCCTTTTGACACTACCACTAACCTCTCTTAATCCCCTAAAAGCAGTCTGAGTATCTCTTAGCAAAGTAGCAGTAGTATCTTGTAATCTTCCTAAAAGACCTCTTCGCTTGATAGGGGTTATTGAGGATTTATCTGACAACTCTAAAGAATAAGTAGGATATATAGCCCCTTTATTTTGAGTAATAGTTACTCCTTTAATTTGGACTTGTAAAGTTCCTCCTATAAGAGCATCGTGTTTTACTTTTATATAATTAGAAGGTAAAAGTTTATCTTTATCACTAAAGCCAGAGATAAAAGGGTCATACAAAGTCAGAGAGAAATCCCTCTTAACATCAGACACCTTGTTAAGTTCATCCTTTACATAATCCTCGAGCTTTTGTTCAGCAGTAAGTACATAAGGGTCATAAGGCATATTGATACCTAAGAATATAAATTTATCCCCTGCATTTCCTTGCTTTCTTGTATTTGGTATAGCAAATCCTGTTGCTTCTTTATCAGCTTCTGACTTATAACAAGTTAGTCTCCATTTAGAAGGGACACCTAATAAACTTTTAGAATTATCTTCAATAACCTCTGCTGGGTCAAATGAAAAAACATATTCATCTCCAGCAAGGTTTCCTGTTGTAAAGTTTATTTGAGGGTCTACTCCTGTTAAGTAAAGGTTCTCTTGAGTTAAGTCGAATACGTCTTTAATCCATACGTAGAAAGTAGGCTTATAACCTTTTAAAGTGTAATATATTTCTTTAAGCTCCACTCGTACGAAAGTAGGAAGAGGAGTTATATTCCCTATTTGTTTCTTAGATATAGATAAAACAGTTTTCAAACGATAAGTACCTTCCATTAAAGAACTAAAAACCATTGTTTTTTCTGCTACAATATTCCCTGCTTATCGCAGTATCCAACAGTC
>SABI01000714.1 GCA_009929055.1 Spirochaetia bacterium
ACAGACCCTCCCTACGGAATGAGATCAAATGATGTGGTTATTGAAGACCTTTATAGAAATATAGGGACAACCTGCAATACTCTCTTTCTTGGTTGGAACGTGAGTATTCTTTGTGGAAATAAAGAACTTCTTAGCTTTGTTGATATGAAACCAAACAGAACTAACTCCCTCTATAACGGACCAATTGAAGCTCAACTTGCCCATTACTATGTATTTACTGAAGAAGAGAGAAATGAGCTCATTCAAAGGGCTATTCTAAGAAAGGCTGAACGCCTAGCTGCTCCTTTAAGTGATGGAGCTCAAATGGCCTATAATAGAATTATGAAGAATATTGCAAAAATTACCCCTATTATGGAAAAGGAAGGAGTAAGTTGTTATCGCATCTATGATGCTGATATGCCAGAGTACTCTGCTGCAATAGATATTTACGAAGGTAAGTATGTTCACTTAACTGAATACGCACCCCCTTCTACTATTGATGAAGAGTCTGCTTCAAGAAGACTTCAAGAACTCATTGATGCAACTGAAAGAGCAACTAATATTGATATTGATAGCATCTACATCAAGGTGAGAAAATCACAAAAAGGTGATAATCAATATGAGAAAATGGCTTCTAGTAATAAATTCTATATTATTAAAGAACATGGACATAAGTTCATGGTTAACTTTACTGACTATCTCGATACCGGAATTTTCTTAGATCATCGCCCAGTAAGACAGATGATAGAAGAACAATCGAAAGATAAAAGATTCCTTAATCTCTTTGGCTACACAGGAACTGCTACAGTTCATGCAGCCGCTGGTGGCGCCCTCTCAACAGTTACTGTTGATGCTTCTAGTACATATTTAGACTGGGCAATAAAGAACATGGAGATGAACGGTTTCACTGGAATGAACCACTTCTACTATAAGGATGACTGTATCACGTGGTTACAAGAAACGTATGATAATTATGATCTTATCTTCTGTGACCCTCCTACGTTCTCTAACTCTAAAATGAGGGATCTCTTTGATGTAAGTAAAGATCAGAGAATCTTAATCCATCAATGTATGCATCACTTAAATCAACATGGTACTCTCCTGTTCTCAACTAACTATAGAAAGTTCAAGCTTGAT
>SABI01000715.1 GCA_009929055.1 Spirochaetia bacterium
AGAATACTCAGAAACAAATTGATCAATCATATTTATCAGACTTTTTCTTTTTATCAGATCATCATATAAAAACAAAGTATTAATTGAAACAGCCATTACAGGTTGGCAAGAGATATCAGAAAGTTCGTTCTTTTCTACTAACTGTTCATTAAACCATCTATTGAGTAGAGACAATAAACCTGGTTGAAGAAGTCTTACATCCTCAAAGACTATTAAAGGATAGTAAGCCACAGCATCTGGAATATTTGTATCCCATTGGAATTCATCAGCCTCAATACTATCAATGTGATGGATTAGCTGGCCAATACCAATAGGTTCTGGCTCAGTCTTGAACGCCTTTCTTTTAGGGTCAAGATTCTTTGTCTTTAAAACAATCTTCTCATGAAGTTCTTCAAGCAATCTTGAATAATCCCCATCATCTCTTATTACTCCATTCATTTTTATTGCCTTGCACTCTACGAGAACAATATTATCTTGAAAACGACAATAAAAATCAGGCTCATGGGGATCCTCTTTTTCCACAGTGGAGTTTTGTGAAGGATATGTAAATTGTGATGTGGGTATGCAATTAAAGAAACTCTTCCTAAACATTATTTTTTCAACAAACTCCTTATTGAAATCATAAAATCCAACACTACCTTTCTGGCCATTAATCAAAGGTGCGAAATCAAAATAAAGACTATTAAAAATTCGTTCGCAAAGCAACTGGATATTTATCACAACATACCCAGAACCACCTTCTAACTTGACGAAAGGTTTTGATCTGAATATCCTGTAGTCTACATTTTCTTGTCTCTTATCTCTTCCCTCCAAATCATTGTAAGGTACAAATTCATTCTCTTCTATATACAAAGATTCCACAAGAGAAGGAGAAAACAAATCAGTCTCGTCATGTGTCTGTATTATGTAGGGTTTCAATATAGGAACACCACCGTGTTGGCTAACGCGATACTTTTCAGTTTCGTTAGCGATATACAGTAAGGTTGCCAGATACTGCTTCCAAGAAGTAATGCCCCATTTTTCGAACAATATCTTTGAGGCAGTAGCCAATACCTCATTCTGATCTATAGTGTTCACAAGATGATAAAAATAGTAAAGTTGCGGTTGTAGAAC
>SABI01000716.1 GCA_009929055.1 Spirochaetia bacterium
GGATGTAGAGTATGCACACAGCATTGGCATTACGGGCAGTCGCTCCCTTTTTGTGCACACAGTATGGCTTAATCCACATGAAGTCACTCTGTTAAAGCAAAGTAATACCAGTTGTGTTCATTGTCCTGCAGCAAATTCACAATTAGGATATGGTATTGCACCCATTGCTGAACTCTTAGAAGCTGGTGTCCCTGTTGGATTAGGAACAGACGGTGCAGGTAGCTATACCTATGATATGTTTGAAATGATGCGAATTGCAACCTATCTTCAAAAGCAAAAGCATCAAAGCGCTGATGTTTTTACTGCTGAACAAGCATTAGAAATGGCTACTATTCATGGAGCTAAAGCCCTCAATTTAGAAAATGAAATTGGTTCAATTGAAGTAGGAAAAAAAGCAGATATTATTCTCATAGATTTTGATAAACCTCACCTATTACACGAATATAGAGTCGTTCCAAAATTAGTCTATAGTGCAAATGGGGCCGATGTAACGACAACTATTGTTAACGGTAAAGTGCTCTACGAAAAAGGAGTACTCACAACTTTGAACGAGAAAGAAATACTAACAGATATTAGTAAGACTATGCATGAACAGTTGATAGCTGCAGATGATGAGACAAGACGTTTATTAAAAGCCCCATGGCCCCACAATAGAGCATACTGGAAATTATAAAGGAGGATAAGAGATGTCCTGGATGAAAAAATTACTAAGAATTAATTTATCTACAGCTTCATACATCTATGAAGATATCCCTTTAGATATCCTCATCTCCTACATTGGGGGGAAAGGATTAGGAACCTATTATTTTTTCCAAGAAGTTCCTGCTACGACAGAACCCCTTTCACCAGAGAATGCTATCTATATTATTCCAGGAGTCTTTTCTGGTACTTCAGTTCCCGCATCATCTAGATTTCATGTAGTAACAAAATCTCCATTAACCAATATCTGTGTTGATGCCAGTAGCGGTGGTCACTTCGGCCCTGAGCTACGCTCTTTTGGTGTTGATATGGTAGTTCTAGAAGGAAAAAGTGATTCTCTTGTGGGTTTACATCTTCAAGACAATAAAGTTGAATTTATTGATGCTCATGACTATAAAGGGCTAGGTATCTAC
>SABI01000717.1 GCA_009929055.1 Spirochaetia bacterium
CCTATATACTATGGAACTATTGCAGAAGATGCAAATACCACTACTATTGCTTCAACTATGACTGCGCTCGATAGCGCTGCCAATGGAGAGCAATTTACAATCACTAATAATGGCAAGAACCAATTGTATGTATATGCCTGGCTTGAAGGAACAAAGCTTAACAATCAAAGATCCTCTAAAAGCGATGAAGCTGGGGAAGAAGTAACTTTTACTATTACATTCAACGCTTCTCCAACAGCTGGTTAAGATAGCATCACAGACCATACTTTTTATCCGTCTTAATTAACCGAAATACCTCAGCGGGCAAAAGCCCGCTGGGGTAGAAAAGATTTTTTACTGGCTAGAATAAAGTGAAAGGCACACTTTATTGTGGGATAGGGGGAAATCAAAGAAGGTAGAATTAATGTCTATAGAAGTGCAAAAATTTTCATTAAGATCATCGTCTCAGTTGTTTTTTACGACTATAGCGATGATTTTATTGCTAGTAGTAGGTCTTTCTACTGCTACTTTTGCATGGTTCTCAGCTAATAGCAGAGTGGGATCTGGCTCAATTATTTTTGAAGCTAGAAATACCGCCTCAGCAAGCATTTATTTGGGCTGGGTTCCAGATTCTGTAGAAAGTAGTATAACTTTCTCTGCTCCAGAGGAAATAGACCCTATGGTGCCCTCTTTTGCGCCTATCAATACTACGAGAGTAGATGACTTTACGAATAATTTTTATACTGCTAGCATTAGTCCTGAAGGAGACAATGGTGAACCTTCTGTTTTTAATGAAAATGGATTTAGGGTCCTGCCATATAAAGCATACCAAGGCCCCCCGGATTCAGTTGAGACCCAAGATTACTTTTATGTAATAAATGGAAGCGCTGAGCCAACTATTGTCGTAATGCAGGTAACTTTCGAAGGAGATAACGCTGCATTACTTAGAGTTGGGTTGTTTGTAAATGAAACCTATGTAGGAACGATAAGGCCCTATGATGTAGACCCAATGGCAACGACTCATTGTGGACCGATTATTGAGGGTGGTAACCCATATAGCGATGGCTTTATTGAGATTCCAACAGATATGGCTTTATCATTTGGCTTGGGAGGAAAAGTTGATGGCTCAACCG
>SABI01000718.1 GCA_009929055.1 Spirochaetia bacterium
ATCCAACACTTTAGGATTCTTATCTAATACTGCATAAAATCTACGAATAATATCTTCAACAAATCCAGTAACACCTTTCGAAGCTACTAACTGGGCAAAACTAAATTCCCCAACTCGAGTTACTACACCAGGCAATAATTCACTAGGTTGAGCTTCTCTAGCCATATCAATAATATCTTCGATCCATACACGATCTTTCTGATCAAATTGCACTTTAATCCAAGCATCACTGGGCTGACTATGTGAAATAGAAGGGACTCCAAGCTCATTTTTTGAATAACAACTAAGTGCATATGAGCAAGGGCAAGCACTAGCGTAACGGTACTGCACTGTTAGAAAGCTCTTTACTTTACCAGCAATACTAGTAATCTCAAACTCTACGGGATATCGAATCCACCCTAGATGTTCTTCACGAATAGCCTTCTTTTGCAAAGGAAGATCGAAACGAACCTTTAGATATGCATCATCTGACGGTAGGACCTTTTTGTAATCTTCTACAATTTCGAAAAACTCTAGAAGATCCACGCCAGGGCGATCTGCTAGCTTATCATAAAAGCAACGAGCAAGGCGTGACATATTAATTCCACGCTGTTCAACTGATGGCATATTAACATATGCACTAACAGTACCTAAAACTACCTGATGATTTCCATCTCTTAGCTTAAGATTAATAGGGAAGTCCAATTTATTAATACCCACTTTTGGAATGGACACAAGCCCATTAACAGGCACGTCCGGCTTATGGAACTCCTGAGGATCGGGAAGAGTTTTCTTGTCAAACTTTGCATCCCAATCGAAATCACACTGATTATAATAATGATTCATTATATCTCCTTATACTTGTTGAACTACAATACGATTAAAGAAACATGGATCTCCTTTATACCAAGAATCCTTTAGCTTTTCATACATATTAGGATCTTGCCACTCTTGTCGAATACCATCTGAGAATACTATATCATCCAGCGTAAAGTCAACCCATTTCATATCTTCGCGAAAGGCTTCTGCGTATCCTGTAGCTGTTTCGTGTACTCTTACTGAGTGTAGCCTAACATTACGTTCCCCATTTGCAAATCGAGTACACTCTAGAATGGCATCAATAACCTTAAAGA
>SABI01000719.1 GCA_009929055.1 Spirochaetia bacterium
ATTCTTAATAAGTCTCATAAGTTCTTCCTAATGATGGTTTGGTTGCTTTTCATTATAGTTCTTATGGGACTTTTTGTGTACACTCAAAAAGCTCTATAATCCCTACAGTAGTTTTACCCACTACAGAAATTATAGAGCCGAAAAATCTAACTTTTGGGGTGTTTTTATTATGAAACTAACTTATGAAGATAAAGTTCAAATATATGAATTGAGAAAGCAAGGTCAAACCTTCAACCAACTTTCAAAACGATTTGGTGTGGATGCTTCTGGATTAAGATATATGACGAGATTGATTGAACGTTACGGAATAGAAATTATCAAGAAAGGTAAGCATCGTTACGATTCTCCAGACTTAAAACAAGAAATGATTGATAAAGTGCTACTTGAAGGTCGTTCACAAAAAAGTGTAAGTCTTGATTATTGTCTTTCAAGTGGTGGAATGTTGCCTAATTGGATAGCACAATATAAGAAAAATGGGTATACTCTTCTTGAGAAAAGAGGAGGGAGAGTACCTAAAATGGAGCGTAAACCAAAGAAGAAACCCGAAGAGATGACAGAGTTAGAACGTCTTCAAGCAGAAAATGAGTACCTGAGAGCGGAGAATGCTATTCTAAAAAAGTTGAGAGAACTCCGATTGAGGGACGAAAAGGAGCAAGAAGAAAAACAGAAATTGTTCAAGGATTGGTAACAGAGTTTCCTTTAGATATCCTTCTAAACATTATCAAACTTGCTCGTTCAACCTATTATTACCACTTAAAGAAACTGAATCAAGTAGATAAAAATCAATCTATCAAAGTGGAAATACAAGCCATTTATGATGAACATAAGGGAAATTACGGATATCGTCGGATAACTTTTGAATTGAGGAATCGTGGTTTTGTAGTGAACCAGAAGAAGGTCCAACGTCTGATGAAGCTCCTTGGTTCAAGTTCCCAAATTCGTCGTAAACGCAAGTATTCTTCATACCAAGGAGAAGTTGGCAAGAAAGCAGATAACCTTAGTGACCAAGGTTGGCAATACCAACATCAGTATTAACATCAATTTCTAGAGGATAAAGGGATCCAGACGTCCATGTCACGTAAGGGAAATAGTACAGACAATGGTATGATGG
>SABI01000162.1 GCA_009929055.1 Spirochaetia bacterium
GATATATAGATCAAATTCATCAAATCGATCATTACTCTTCACTACCATTTCTGGTGTAGGGACTTTTCGTTTAGGCATTTCAGGAACTTTTGCTTCTACCTTAGCAGGAGCCACTTCTTTTACTTCAACAGCTGCAGGAGCTTCCTTTACTACTTCGGGTTCTACAGGTGGAGCCACTACCACTACAGCAGGTGGTGGGATTTCCTTCACCTTTGGGGTGGTTTGACAACCTATAAACGCGAAGGCAAGCATGGTAACTAGCAGTGCCGTGATTAGACTTTTTGAAAGACGTTTCACGTGTTTCCTCCTCATGGACATTCTTTTGAGTCATTATACATTACAACTATAACACACAGACAAAATATTGGATACATCAAATTGTATATTTGTCTTTATAAAAAAATCAATTATAATCTACGAAATTATATCACAAAAAGCAAGAAACCTGTTAAATAATGTGATTCAGGAAAACTTACCCTTATTGGATGATCTGGACTTTGCGATAAAAATGAACGAATATGAACCTCTCTTTTAGCATCTTTTGCAGCCCAAGCGATTGCTGTTTGTAGGTCACTACTTGTAACCCCAGCTGAACATGAAAAAGTAGCTATTATCCCACCTCGTTTGACTTTACTTATTGCTAATCTATTCAAGTCTTTATACGCTTTGAGGGCATTAGGAACTTGTCCTTTTGTCGAAGCAAGCTTCGGTGGGTCTAGAATAATTACATCAAATACATTCTCTTCCATTTCTCTTAAATAATCAAATACATTTGCTTTTACTATCTTTACCCTCTCTTGAGAATCAAGAGGAATTAATTCTTTATGGATATTAAGGGCAATATTCTTCTTTAAAGAAGTAAGGGCACTTAGTGAAGAATCTACACACGTCACAGTTTCTGCCTTAGCACCGAGAGCATTCATTGTAAAAGCACCAGTATAACAAAAAGCATCAAGGACTTTTTTCCCTTGAGTATAATTAGCTACCAGTGCCCTATTTTCTCTTTGATCGCAGTAAAACCCACTCTTCTGCCCAAGAACATCCAATATATAAAGATAGGTGTTTTCTGAAAAAGTAGAAATTTTTGGAAATTCCAATAGATCGTTTACCCTCTTTCCTTCCTTATATATATGGGCCAATTCCGTACTGTGCTCCAAGTGGATAAAAGAAGAATCAAATGAGACATGTATAAAAGCTGGAGATAAGAGTTTTTCTAGTACAGAAACAATTGTGAGTTCATAATGAAGGGCAACCCTTGCAGAGAGGAGAACTACAACTATATCTTTATAAAGATCAACGGCAACTCCAGGGAGAAAATCTGATTCTCCATGAATAAGACGATATGCATTGGTAATATTTCGATTAGTACTTACCATTTCTTTTCTTCTAAGAACTGCGTCAGTAACCCTATCTATCCACCAAGATTCATCTGGTAGGATGGCTACATCCCAGCTAAGGAGTCGAATCATAATGTGAGAATTAATATCGCACCATCCGTAAGCTACGAACTCACCTTTTGAACTCTCTACTTTAACAAGATGTCCATTCTTATCGATATCTTGCTTTTTAGGGAATCCTATAGCTCCACTAAAAACCCACGGATGGTGGTTAGCTGGCTGTTTTTCTTTCCCTGGTTTAAGGGTGATTGTAGCAATTTTATGATTCATTTATAGCTCCTTGAGCCTATTTTTGTATCCCTTATTATCGCAAAAAGCCTGTGCTATTTATGAGCACAGGCTTCTAGGTATGATAAGAGAAGGACTCTTACATTAAATCTTTTGGTTTACGTGCAGTATTACCACTTTTCTCGCAGTAAGCTACATGGCGTAATTTACCATTTTCAAAGATTGATTTCATTTTAATTACTCCGCCCCAGCGACTTGTTAATGTTTTTTGTCCACCACGACGTGCGTTCTTTGATATTGCTCCAGCCATATTTTTATTCCTCCACTGATTACTCTATTACACTTTGACGTCCTACTATACCAAAAACATATTGATTCGTCAAAGGTTCTTACTCATTTTTATTACAAATATTGAAATATATTATCTTGTTATATATAGTGGCACATATGAAAAAGATATTAGAGTTAGGTAAAAAAGGAGTTCGCGAACTCTTTCTACTGCCAACACACCTCTATAGAGTCCTTATTTCACCCTTTCTACCACCATCATGCATCTACACACCTACATGTAGTCACTACATGGTAGAATCGGTACGAAAGCATGGAATTTTTAAGGGAGCCACCCTTGGGGTGTTCCGAATTAGTCGCTGTCACCATGTCCTTTTTTATGGTGGAGTGGATCCAGTCCCCCCTTTATTTTCTAAAAAAGAGCTGTTATACCCCTATAAAATATTTTTTAGAAGGAGGGGTAAAAAAGATTCATCATCCTCTTAAGTAGTAATATCCTTAACAAAAGTAATAAGGACTCTTAAAGCATTCTCGTTGTATCCCCCTTCAGGAATAACAATATCTGCATACTGCCTTGTGGGTTCAATAAAGCTAAAGTGACCAGGTCTCACAACTTCAAGATATTGGGTGATTACCGAGTCTACTGTCCTTCCCCTTTCACTCATATCTCTTTTTAACCTTCTAATAAAACGAATATCATCTGGAGTATCTACATACAATTTCAAATCGAGTAAATTTCTGATTCTCTCATCATACAAAACCATAAGGCCTTCAATAATTACTAAGGGTTTTGCTTGAAGGGTGACCATCTCCTCTTTTCTTCTATGGTGGACAAAGTCATATTGTGGCATATCTATTGGTTTGCCCCTCTTTAAATCTTTAAGGTGCTGATATAAAAGATCTGTGTCAAAAGCATCGGGATGGTCAAAGTTATAAGCAGTAATATTTTCATTACTAATATAAGAGGCTGAATGATAATAGTTATCCTGTGGAATAAACACAAACTCACTCACTACTTCACTAATCTTTCTCACAATGGTTGACTTTCCAGATCCAGAGCCCCCAGTAATCCCAATTATTTTAACATCCATTTTATCTAGACTCCCTTAAAAAAATGATACCCATTAAAGATTAGATAACATCATAAAATATTTAGTGCCCACCCTCTTGGGTTAGAAACATTAACGACATACCAGATAGAACCACTAACTTCAATTGGGTTTATCTCATTTTGATCAATACTCGCTTCATATATTCCACTATGTGGAATTGGTGGAGTTCGTTTAAAAAGAATCTTATGTTCAGCAGGTCCTGTTTTTGAACTAAACCATTGCTCCCAAAAAGAAGTCTCAAGGAGATGAACCAAAGGTACTGCATGAATTATCGTAAAGGACTTCTTCTTAAATACATACCAATTATGATTTTTATAAAGCTCAGTAGCAATATCATAATCTGGAAAAACTGTTTTAAGAGAAAGTCCTATTTCAGAAAAAGCTTTTGCAACTGCAAAAAACTCTATATCTTTGCCCATCAAACCTCTCCTTTTCTCTCAAAATATCGACTTTATTCCTTTCAATGTAAACCTAATAATTACGTAGTTTGGTTCATTCTATTTACTCTATGCTTCATCTTTGAAATTTTTGTATCAAGATGGCGAATATCAGTAAGATTTTCATTGATAAGTTGCTGAAGTCTTTCAGCGTCTTGAAAGATTGAAACCGAATCCTTTGACTCTTTTTTCTTCCCTGCTACATTGAATAATGATTGTGAAAGTTCATCATGCAACTTTCTCTTTTTCTTTAACACCACTTCAAGAGCTTCAATCTCTTTTTGCAATACATTCATTGATTCAAGGCGATTATCGCGTAGCGTCATATTCCCTCCAACACACCTAGCTAGTATAGCATAGAATAATGAGTAAAAATAACATCTATTTATAAAAATAGAAGAGAAACGTTTCCTAAACCTTACCCATTTTCCTTCTTCGAGACAATTGGAATAAGATACGTGAGGGCAAAGAGGGCAAAAAGAGTACTCATAACGGAGAGCGCAATAAAAGCGATGGGAATAGAGGTCTTAGAAGCAATGAATCCTACACTTGGAAAAGTGACCACCATAATGAGAGAAAAGAGCATACTTTGCATTGAAAGAATTGTTGCTCGCTGCTTTGAATTAATTAACTCGTTTAGATAGGTGCCAACAGAGGCTATAAGGAGGCCTTCGCTAGGGCCAAAGAGAATATAGAAAAGAGGTGAATATGGGGTAGTAGCAATGAGCCAAATAAGGATTGTTGGAAAGACTACAATGAGAGAAAGTGTCCATCTTTTACCAATCACTTGCACTATTTTTGAAGCAAAAAGGGCAGTAATACCAGTAATTATTGCATTAATAGCAAAGATAGTGGTGATATATGACTCAGGATGGCCCGCTTCACTCCAATAGGTTTGAAGATAAAAGAAAAGCGTAGTAATAAAAGTAAACACAACCTCACTAATTAACATGAGATAGAAAATTCTCTTCTCTTTTTTTATAGAACTAAAACTTGCAAAAATATGAATTGTATACTCTCTCATAAGAGAAAAAAAAGTCTTACTCTCTCTTATGTTCTTCCCTATGGTAGTCTCTTCAAGTTGCAGAGCACTGAGCATAGCGAAGAATGAAAATACTATTGAAACTATAAAGACAAAGGCATATGAGTATTGGGCAAGGAGACCTGCTAACAGAAGGGAAAAGATTGATGCTCCTTGATAGGTAAGTTCTTGCTTACCAGCAACCGACATATAAGTTGAAGTCTCCTCTAATTCGATAAGAGAGTCATACACAAGGGCATCTCCTGCACCAGACTCCAAATTATTGGACATAGCAGTTATCATAAATCCAATAGCCTGTAAGAAAAAAGAACCTGATAAAAACATAATAAGGTATGAAATGATAGAGATAAAACGGCCTATCACTCGGCTTAATTTCCTCCCCCATAAATCGGCAACAGCTCCTGTTGGAATTTCCATAAGAAAAGAGGTGATATGATAAATTCCTTCAAGAAGACCTAGTTCTACAAGAGAGAACCCTTTCATAGCTAGGAAAATCATCCATACCCCATGGGTGAGATTTATTGAAGAGAGGGCAACAAAGAGATAATTCTGCCTAATATTATTTTTTATACCACTCATCCTCTTCCCTTGCCCTTTTTCACTTCATCAGTATACTACTATGTAAAATGGAGAAACATAGTATGATTATACCTTTTAAAGATAAATTACCTTCAGTAGATAAAGCAATCTACATAGCCCCTTCGGCAGACATTATCGGCGATGTAACACTTTTTGACAACACATCTATCTGGCCTCATGTAACTATTAGAGGAGATATGGCCTCTATTACCATCATGGAAAACACAAATGTTCAAGATAATACAGTCATTCATGTGAACACAAACATGCCAACTCTTATAGGACGAGATGTAACGATAGGCCATAGTGCTATTCTTCATGCATGCACAATAAAAGATCATGTTCTTGTAGGAATGGGAGCTATTATCTTAAACGAAGCAGTTATTGGAGAGTACTCCCTTGTTGCAGCTGGTTCGGTTGTCCCTCCAGGAAAAGTGTTCCCACCAAAATCCCTTATTATGGGAAATCCTGCAAAAGTGGTAAGAGAACTTCGTGAACAAGAGATGGTAGATATTCAAAACAATTGCAATCATTACATAGAACTTGCAACAATTTATCACAATCAATAACTTTCAAATATATGGAAAAATAACCTATTTTTAGAGTTGCTTGGGCAACTCTTTTTTTTGTTTTTTCCCTATAATTTGGTTCTTATATAATGATTATTAGTGAAACGTTTATCCATATAAAATATACTTTAAAATCATATTAGTTTATATTATTAAATAGATTTATAAATAAACTTAAATACAGAGGTTATTCGTTTAAGTTAAAATTTAACCACTATTTCCCCTTGACTTATCC
>SABI01000720.1 GCA_009929055.1 Spirochaetia bacterium
TTATTCGGAGTTTTGTTAGATTTGGTAGGCTGGTACGCCCCCTAGTCTATTCGGTAACTCTACCCCTACTATTTAATTTATCCGAGGCTAGTCCTAGAACTATTTCGAGGAGAACGAGCAATTGCCAAGTTTGATTAGCCTTTCACTCCGATCCACAGCTCATCTCTAATTTTTTCAACAATTATGAGTTCGGTCCTCCACTCTGATTTCTCAAAGCTTCAACCTGGCCATGGATAGATCACCTGGTTTCGCGTCTAATACATGTTACTTTGGTCGCCCTATTCAGACTCGCTTTCGCTATGCCTACTTCCCATAAGGAATTAAGCTTGCAACATGAATTAACTCGTTGGTCCATTATGCAAAAGGTACGCTGTCAACCGTTCATGTCTTGCGACATGCATAGGTCTTCAACCGCTTGTAGGTTTATAATTTCAGGTTCTATTTCACTCCCCTCCCGGGGTTCTTTTCAACTTTCCCTCACGGTACTAGTCCTCTTTCGGTCAGACTCGAGTATTTAGGCTTAGACCATGGTCGGTCCAGATTCCTGCAAGATTTCCCGTGCCCCGCAGTACTTGGGATACCTCTAGATCTTTTTCGAATTTAACGTACAGGATTTTCACCTTCTTTGATGTGCCTTCCCAGACACTTCTGTTATTCTCCAAAGTATCACATTGAGGTCCCGCAACCCCTTGTAGAAACTACAAGGTTTAGCCTCTTCCCTTTTCGCTCGCCGCTACTGGGGGAATCCCATATGGTTTCTTTTCCTGAGGTTACTTAGATGTTTCAATTTACCTCGTTAGCTTCTTACTCCTATGTATTAAAAGTAAGATTCTCTGGAATAACCCAGAGTGGGTTGTCCCATTCGGAGATCTCCGGATCAAAGTCTGTTTGCGACTCCCCGGAGCATATCGCTGCTTACCACGTCCTTCATCGCCTGAGTCTGCCAAGTCATTCGTTATAAACCCTTAGTAGCTTGATCAAAAACTTTCTTTTTCTTTTGAGAAAAAAGACGAAATTGTTTCCGCTTATTACTTTCCCTCTATCTTTACTTTACATAATTGTCAAAGAGCTAAAAAGTGTATTAAGAATACACTATGAAAATTTATTT
>SABI01000721.1 GCA_009929055.1 Spirochaetia bacterium
CCTCTGGATAATCTTTTAGCATATCCGCCGTTCTAATTAGCATGTCCTGAAAGGTAATGGAGGAAATACTGTTTTTATACTTTTCGTAGTGATCCTTTACTTCACAGGCAAAGGGAATTATTATTTTTTCGTAGGCAAATACAGAAATCTTATCAAGCAAAGGCTGGATAACTTCGGCGCGAAACATTTCAAATTCCTCTCCAATCGCCTTTCCTCTTGCCTTAGATTCTTTATCTTCTCCCCACCATTTTTGAGTAACCTTTATCTTACTTTTACTCGAAAACCACCTTAGATAATTGAGTTTATCTAAAAGGGTAAACTTCTTAATATTCACTAACTTTTCATCAGATTGAATAATCGCCTTTTGTAATTCATCCCTAACCAGAGGGCCTGCACCTTTACTTACCGGCAATTCACCTTTAGTAGAAAGTACCAATTTCCTGAGTTCGTGATATCCTTCTTCAATATCTTCTTGAATTTCCAAAAATGTCACTTGAGATAAATTCCTAGTCGAAAAATCAATATCCGGATTCTCACATACCCTTTGCAAACAAGAAACTAAGCTTTCTTCCTTTATCCCGAATAATTCCATATATCGCAGAAGTTCTAGCCTGCTATCTGTTGCCACAACAACATATTTCTCCCATACATTCCTTATTATCAATGTATCTTCTTGCTTATCAACTTGCAGAAATTCAGGGTCTAACATCGCTTCAATGGGTCTTTCCCTTAAGAGCATTCCGCAAAAGCTATGTATCGTTCCTATATAACATTCGTGAAAGTTATTAAGAGCATTTTTAACCCTATCATCTTTGTTTAATTGGTATTCTCCCTCTAGTGTTTTTCTAACCCGTTCTCTCAATTCATTAGCTGATTGATTTGTAAATGTTATGGCAACTATCTCATCAATATTTCTATATCCTGATTTGACCAGAGCTAGTATCCTCTTTGACATCTCACTTGTTTTTCCAGACCCAGCGCCTGCTTCTACCATCAAATTGCAGTCGACTTCTTGTCCTATGATATTTCTCGCTTCTTTATCCGCAAGGGATGTAATTTTACTCATCATGTGCCTCCATCTCTTTTGATGCATACTTGCAGGCGATCT
>SABI01000722.1 GCA_009929055.1 Spirochaetia bacterium
CTCCCATAGTGACATTTCCAACCTTTACCTCTACTTTTCTCATTTATTAAGATGTATATACAGAGCTGCACTAAAGAGGAGTTGTCTAGGATATGAGTATTCCAGTTCTGTGGTACTTACTCTCTTTGCATTATAGAGAGATGACAAAGAATACTGATAGTTGCCCTCTATATGCAATTCGAAGGGCTTGAGGACAAATGCAAGTCCGCCACCGGCAATGAAACCGTAATCTATTCTGTAATCTGTATCTTCAAAGCCTCCTGTCTTATCTTTCCTGTACCCGGCAAAACCGCCTAAATTGACCAGCAGTCTCAGATGCCAGTAGTCAATATGAAATTGTGATACAAAAGGGACTTCCCAAACAGTCATCCTTTTCTCAACCCCGCCAATTGAATAGCCCTGTTCCTGAGATGAGAGACCTAACTGAAATCCGAAATATGGCATAGTTTTCCACAGGTCGTGGTAAAATGTATAAACAAGAGAGTAATTGCTCATAGTTTTTATATCTTTTACCTCCAGTTGTTCAGGGGTAAAATCGACTCCACTGATATTGTAAGCGGCTTTAAATCCCACCATATGCTCTCTCATCTGAGCAGAAACAATATTGGATACTAAGACAAAAGCCGATATTATTATTAAAACCCTCCTGATCACTTGAAAATCTCCTTTAAGTTAACACTCTGTTCCAACTCCATGCCCTCTTTTAATTCTATAAGACTATTCCCATTTGGTAATTTAACGAGTCTGACCATTTCTGGTTGTTTTCTCTCTAAAAGACTGCCTGTATCCAATATACCATTTCCATTCAAGTCCTGTGTAATACGGATATTATAAATTCCGGGCTGAATGTAAGGAAATACGAGTACTGCGTCCTTAAGAATCTTGTACGTCCGTAAGACTTTGTCCCTTGTTTGATTGGTCAATTCAACCACATGAGACCCATTAGTTCCGGTAATATTAAGAGTAAGTTGCGCCAGCTTGTCTGTGTTAGGCAACATTACAGGAACGCTTATTGAATCATTTGTATATTTGTAGACATCAGTAAAAGTCTTTTCAGGTATGGACAAAGTGTAGGTATATCCTGGAAGGACTTTATTTTTAAACCTC
>SABI01000723.1 GCA_009929055.1 Spirochaetia bacterium
ACCCTTTTCTGCCTTTTTTCTTCATTGCGACTTTCTTGATGCTTAAACTCTTGCTTTAGTTTATCGATTTCCTCTGTGAGACGTAGCTGTTCTTCTTTCATAGCTACCGCATCATTCTTTTCTAAATTCTTCTTCTAATCTCGCCTTAAGACTCTGACTCTCTGACAGCTGTCCCGTAAGCTCGATAAGCTCTTCTTTATTTCTTTTGCCAGCCTCCTTCATGAGACCTACTTGTTCTCCGCTTTTTACATAGGCATTTGCTTTCTCATAAAGTACTACTTTGTTGTATTGGTCATAGACGGACATTATTTTGTCCCCAGCCTTCTTGCTATCCTTTAAATTCTCTAAATTAGCCTCCAGGATGTCCATATTTTCAACAGCCTCCGACATTGGCCTCAGATCATCTTCGGAAAGGGATTGCAGGGAATTACTTAAGATTTCATTGATTAGGGTGGGTTTAAAATCCTTTGACAGCTTTGGTGTTCTTAGCTGAATCAAGAGATTGATCAGCTCCTTATACTCATCTATTGTTTCAAAGCCAAAGAGCTGCTTATTCACAAGCTCCATATATTCCCGCTGGCCTTCTAAAACAAGACCTCCATCACCAATCCTATTTCTAAGCTCAATTTTAGACAGGCAAATTTTGCTATCAGCTTCCTTGTATAGATAGAAATCCTTTCCTATTCTCCTGCCGTCATTAATATAAAAGTACCAAGAATCCACCTTGTTATTTCGCCTATTTGCCTTAAGTCCCATTCCAATTGTAATAAAAGTGTCACTATCAGCGCGTTTAAATTCCATATAGAGATAGCCTGTCCGCTCTTCTCTGCCATCGTTATCTTCTAAAAGATAATTGCCGATCTGCCTTGCATTCGTCCCGAAAGGATCCAGCCTTGCCGGGCTTTTGTTGCCGTCAAGCAAAAGGGGGATGAAGCTCTGCATTGTTACTGATTTCCCAGAACCGTTGGCACCCCTGAGAAGAAGTCTGCCATCCAAAAAATTAAACTCCTCATCATCATAATACCAAAAGTCGACCAAGCCAATGCGGTGGATCTGCCATTTAATATTAAAAATCTTCTGTATCCCACTATTTTCCCCTATTATAC
>SABI01000724.1 GCA_009929055.1 Spirochaetia bacterium
TCTCATCAAGCCAACGTTGTTTTAAAAAAAAAGATTGAATGCACATAGAGTGCACAGTTGGAAACAAATCTTTGTAGCGGTTATTGATAAAGAGCCTATTTGTTTTTTTCTGGAACCAGTAGCAGTTAGGGTAAATGGATAAATATCGCCAATCAGAAAAAAACTTCAATAGGCTCTTTTTTTAAGAAAGATGAAGGTGCGGTTGAGGAGATTGTTTAATTTAAATTGAAGTATGACGTATGAAAAAAAATGGATTTGTTTGGGCGTTTGTTATGTTGGTTTTGACAGCTTGTGGTGGAACAAACTGGGAGTATAAAACCTTGTCGGTCTCTAATCAGTCTGGGAGTGATGACTCTTCTTATCTGACGGATGTCTCTAGAAGTAAGTTTGCTCTGACGGATAATGATTTAAATAAATTAGGTGCAGAAGGCTGGGAACTGGTGTCGGTTTATACCCTTAATGAAACCTCTTTCCCTAATTTTGGCAGCTCAGAGTATGTGACGGGCATCAGAGAGAACGTGCGTACTGCGGCTATTAAACTAGTCTTTAAACGTCAGAAGTAGAGAAGGATGAAGCAAGCGATAAGGTTTTGGCTGATGATCTGGCTCAGTGCTGTTTGTTGCTCGTGTGGTGACTCCGGAAAGGCCAAAGAGACCGCCGAGGCATTTTTGGATGCCTTGAGACTAAATGATGAGGCTAAATATGTGGAGCTTTATCCTGAGATCAAGAAGATCTCTCCGATGCTCTCTTTTAATCAATATACCATCGAGGAGGTAGTCTCTAAAGAGACCTGCTATGAGGTGGTGATATTGGGCACCAGAGAGGGGGATGAGAAAACGAGTAAGAAACTGAAATTGTACTTTTCAAAAGATAAGCATGGAGAGGTGGTGACCGATAGTCAGGGATTTACTGCTATTGAGATGTCTTGCAAGAATTTTTATTTGAAAAGCCATGGGGTTTATTCAGAGAGTGATACCGACTTAACTATTGCGAAAAAGATCAAAGAGGCGGAGACCTATTGGTTGGAGAAGTATGCTCTGGTTGATGTTCTTTTGAGAGAACTGATAACTTGTAAAGGCACGAAGATAGAGAGGGATATTGATT
>SABI01000725.1 GCA_009929055.1 Spirochaetia bacterium
GTACTTATCTTTACAATTTAAACAGTAAGTTCTGAAAGTCTTCTCTGAAGATACAAATAAAGCTTTATTCCCACAAAATTCACAAAAAGGTAGTTCTGTCTTTCTTTCAGTGATACACCAAAGAGCCATGGATAAATTTTCAATCCAAGGTATATAAGTTCTAATCTTTTCTACAAACATTTCTCTGGAAGCTTCTGGTGATCTATAATTGATCTTATTGTTCTTTGTCAGAAACTTTTTAGATTCTTGCTGTAGCTCATCCCATGGAATTTCACTCATATAAATATAGTTTACTAAAAATTCTTAATTTCTTTCTTAAGAAAAAGAAACCTCCAGATTTTACTCTGGAGGTGAAATAGATGAATTGAACAACTCTTATATGTTGAGCAACTTAATTCTCTGCAAGTAGTTAGGCTGCAACACTTTAGCATCACCAAAGTAAGCAAGACCAGTTTCCTTGTAGAACTCTTTATACTCAAGAGTTTGAGTCTGGTATAGAGGAATCATGCTACCAAAAGCAACTGACACATCTTCAGGATTCTGTTCATTCTTATAGATTGCCATAATCTCATCGTTAGGAACGATAGAAGCAGGAACCTTATAAACGTCAATACCATCCAATGAACCCTCACGATAAGCACCAACACGAGGTTGTCTGTTAGAACCATCAAATCTGCTATGAAGCTTGATCTGAGTGATTGCTCCAGGTCCACCAACCAACTTAGTAACACCACCTCTCTGCAAGGTATTGTACATCAAGTCAGAAGCTTGGTCAATTGCTTTATTGAAAGCAGTCATGCGATCAATTTCAGGCTCACCAACAGCACCCTGCACGTTGAAAGTAACAGGAGCATGTCCCTTTGCACTTTGATAAGCAAGACGAATTGCATGGAAATCAAGAGACTTCTTAAACTCATCTGCAGCACCACGAATAAGAGCATCTTCTGCATCAATATTCAGAGTAGTGTTGATAAGCAATTCAGTCATCTTGGACCAGCTAACATACAATGGCCAAGGTTTCACTCTAAACTGATAGTCTCTAAGTTGTAGCTCAATAGACTTGATATCAGTGTAGTTGCCAAGAACTTCAGAATCATAGTGG
>SABI01000726.1 GCA_009929055.1 Spirochaetia bacterium
TGATGTAGGAGGAGTTGGGAGGCCACTAAGGTGACTTCCCCTTTTTATTGTTTTTACTCTATATATGGAGTATACTATCTATAGACAGGCATACAAAGATAGATAGATAGAGAGGTAAATTATGATAATTAAATTAGTAGACAAAAATACTGGTACAAGTTGGTATATCCCAATACCAAAAATCAATCACTTAGAAACAGGTAGTGGTACTGTAAAATGCGAAACAAGCGATTCATTAAAAATATTGAAAGGCGATCATGTCCTATCGGTTAATCCAAGAATGCTTTCAGAAGTTAATAATGGCGACACGGTAAAGTTTTTCGAGTCAATCAAGGATGATTTTTCTCTAGAAGCTGATATGTGGGGACCTATTGAAGGGTCATGGGCTTATAGTCCAAAAGATTATGATGGGTATATCCTTGAAGATGGAAAGACTGTAGACAAGATATAATTAGTTACTGCCTGTCTAAAATAGCAACCTCTACATGGGTTGCTTTTTTTATTCTCCAAAACTCAATTTGATTTCAAAGGCTCATTTAGAGCCTTTTATTTTTGTAAACTAAACCTCACCCCTACGGAACTCTTTTACCGCTCGGTTAAACTTCCGTCTAAATTCGTCCATTTTCGGGGGCATAATGTCAGCTGTTTGCTCAAAGGCGTAGATCATTGAATAATCATTCATAAACTCTTGGAAAGACTCATATCCAACAACAACACCGACGGGCTTTCTTATCATACGGGCAAATGTTTCTACATCCACACCAAAACGCTCACGGCAGTTGGGGGCTAGATGGTTCATGCGAATTTGCCACCACATCTTATAGTAGAAGTTAGTGATTTCTTTATGATCTATCTTACCGACAACATCGAGCAGCATATCATAATTGTACTTTCGGTTCAGATCTCTACACAGGTTTTTTACTCTCTCATTATCCACACCTATAGCTTCCAAAGGTGCTACCAGTTGGGAAACGCTTATATTCTCATAACCATCCCAATCTAGGGACTCTCTGAACTGGCCAATGGTAGCGTAGTCGTAAATTGCTGTTGCAACCCCGATAAGCTGCTCCCTTGTGGCGTATCTATTTTTATTAATTTG
>SABI01000727.1 GCA_009929055.1 Spirochaetia bacterium
GGCCCATATTCAACCATCTCTACAACACTTTTCACAAAAGAACTTGATAAGCAGCTACAAAATATTTGCCCCCCATGAAGACTTTTTGTACTCACTACCCCACCCGTTTTTTGAATGAAGGCACTATCTATGACAATTGACCCAAAGTCATTGAGAATTAGGGCAACTTTTTTATCCTTAAGGTGGCTAAGGAGGCTATTGATAACACTTGTTTTTCCTGAACCTAGAAACCCTGTAACAAGCAAAAGGGGGATTGAAGTATCCATCATACTACTTCTTTTATCCGTTCGATTAACTCTTCTCTACTTGGAATAAGGGAAGAATAGGCCAATTTGCCATTTATGTAGATGCTAGGGAGTTGTTTCACCCCCATTTCTCTACACCTAGCAATATTATTAAGGGTGGTATATGGATACTCAATAACATCAACCTTTATTTTCATTGCTTTTGCCGCCTCTTTAGCAGCACTAAGCATGTAGGTACAGGCAGCACATGTTAAGGAATCGAGGGTAAAAACTTCAACAAGAGGATGTGGTAAAAGTTCATATTCTGGGAGAGTTCCACTAAAGGGGATATCTTTTTTCTGGTAGTTTCTCACCATAGTACGTGCACTATTTGTGTGATGAACAGCATGTTCAACTGCTATAGTATTTTCTATAGGAATATCATAGGGCATGTCACACCCTGGTGAGATGATAAGGCGATTAGATGAGACTGAATCGATGAGTTCTACTACAGATTTCATATTATCTTGTTGATTTCCAAAGAGCATAATACTTGTGAGGGGGATATTTCCCCCTATAGTGATCTGATACTTGTCAGTAATAATTTTTGCTTGTTTGAGGGAGACATTTTCATCAACACTGATACTGTCGGGCTTTGTTTTACACATTGGCTCAATATTAGCTGTTGCATTACCACACACAAAGAAAGAGCTTTTAGTCTGTAAAAGTCGTATATGGCTAAAGAGATCGGTAAAAACAGGAGCCATAAATTCATCAAAATGTGTTGGTGATATTTGTGATATCAATGGATCTACTACTGCAACAACATCAGCTCCAGCTTCTATTAAATAGGTTGCAACTCTTTTGATCACTTT
>SABI01000728.1 GCA_009929055.1 Spirochaetia bacterium
GTATTATACCAGCTAATAAATTCATTACTGATAAGAACTACTGTATCAATGAAAGACATTCCTAACCCATAACTTCCATTACTATAGTTGAATCTAAGCTTCTTAGTCTTCAGAAGGTATTTAATGAATGGTTTGAATTGTTCTTTTCCAAATACAGTGTTGTAGTGAACTGTTCCTACAAGAGCCTGCATAGAGAATTTGTCTCTAGCATCTCCCATCTCTGGTGCAGGAATATTCTCAAGTCTGCGGTGTGGGCCTCCATCAATAGATTCCACTCTTACATATCTATCAAGCTCCAGACACAATAACTGCCAAATGGCTTCATCATATCCTATAGCTAATGTAGATAAGGTTGAATTAATAGGTCCTCTACCCGTACAGGGTGTTTGGAAATTCTCAAAGTTACCCCTTGGAATAGAACCTACATGACTGTGCATATATCTATACTGGAATTGATTCAGAGGATAATTAGACCTGTTCACTCCAAAATACCCCTTACCTTTTCCCTGCCAATTGAATGGAACTTTAAGCCATAAATCCCTAATATCCACATACTTATCATATTCATTTGTAATCCTTACTGTAGGAAAATAAATAAGAATGAATAAATCATTGAACCTATTATTAGCAATCTTCTCCTTTATTATTGGCAAGAAATATTTAGCTAATGCAGAATCACTTACAACAGTTTCATTATTAGCACCTTCTGCTGTCCAAAAGAGATTTATTATATCTCGGTCTTCCTTATTCATATTTTGATAAGCAGAAGAGTCTACTATATTACTCCATTCCAGGAGTGTTCCTAAGGGAGTCTCACTAAGATATGTATATAATTCACCCTCAGTAGGAAAACCTTGCATTTCTACTCTCCCCTCACCAAAGAAGTCTTGAAAGAATTGTAGGATTTGATTTGGTCTTTCCATGATACTATCATACAGCTCATGGACTTGTTTCTTTATTTCTTCGGTCATTGCATAATAAAAAAAAATGAGGGGGAAGGCTTATTCAGCCTCCTCCCTCACTGGTTTCTACTTAGTCAACAAAATCAAACATCTGGTTGATTTCTTCCTTTGACATCTTTTCAGGTGCTTTATAGAT
>SABI01000163.1 GCA_009929055.1 Spirochaetia bacterium
GAGTAGCACTACTAGTGGGTGATTATTGTGCCTCCTATTGTCGCCATTGCTTTCGCCGTCGTTTTACCGCTAAACAAGAAGCAATTATCTCAAAAGATGAATTAGAAATTGTCGCCTCTTATGTGGCAAATCATCTTGAAATTAAAGAGATGCTCTTAACAGGGGGAGACCCATTAATGGTTAATGATGAAAAACTCTCATTGGTTATTAGCCGTGTGAGGATGAGTAGAAGTGACATCGTCCTAAGGCTTTGTACGAGGGTAATTGTAACCTATCCAAATAGAATAACAGAAAGCCTTATTACTATGTTAAAGAGCCATTCCTCAAGTCCAATATATGTGATGAGTCAATTTAACCATCCGAGAGAAATAACAGAAGAGAGTAAGAGAGCTGTTTCTTTGTTTGTTGAAAATGGATTTCCTGTAATGAATCAAACAGTCCTTTTAAGAGGGGTGAATGATAATGTAGATGTGTTAGAAGAGCTCATGAATAGTTTAGTTTCAATAAAAGTTAAACCATATTATCTTTTCCAAGGAGATATGGTTGAAGGGACAGGGCACTTAAGGTTGCCAATAGACCAAGCTCTTTCTATTGAAAAGGAGCTGCGGCTTAGACTGAGTGGACTTGCTATGCCTACAGTAGCTGTAGATTTACCTCATGGTGGAGGAAAAGTCTCTTTAAGTGGCCCCTCTTACAAAGGAAAGAAAGATGAGAAGACTCATCTGTTTATATCAATTGATGGTAAAGAGATTGAATATATCGACCCATAAAAAAACATCGCCGTTTAAAGCGATGTCTTATAGATGAAAGGTGTAATTACTATTTATTTACTCTTTCAAGATATTCTTTTGTTTCTGTATTTACTAAAATCTTCTCACCTTGTTTGATAAATATTGGAACTCTTACAACTAAACCTGTTTCAGTTGTGACGTTTTTTGTAGCCCCGGTAACAGTATCCCCTTTGATAGATTCTTCAGCTTCAGCTACTTCAAATAGCACTTTTGGTGGAAGTTGAATTTCAAGGACTTGTTTTTCCCAGAATGTAACTCGGTAGGTTTCTCCATCTTTCATAAAGAATTGATAATCAGGAAAGGATGCCATTGCAACTTCAATTTGCTCATATGTTTCTGTAAACATGAAGTGAAAGCTCTCTCCATCATTATATAAATATTGGCAATCATGATCTGTTACACTAATTTCATCAGCATTATCTTGTGTCTTCATTGTTTCTCTTAGAGTTTGACCAGTTGAAGGGCTTTTTAATTTCAACCGCACGAAAGCAGACCCTTTTCCAGGGTTCACAAATTCTCTATCAATGACAATAAAAGGTTGTCCTTTTATTAATAGTGCAGTTCCTTTTTCAATTTGGCCCGCTTTAATCATGTATTACCTCATTTATAATAAAAAATATATCTCTTTTAATGAACGGAGGACAGCATATCAGATAGTTGAAATAAAATCAAATCCTCTAAGCTCTTGCGTCCTAATTGTACCATAAGAAGCCTGTCGAGTCCTATTGCTACTCCCGAAGATGGGGGATAAGAAGAATCAAAGATGTGAGCAAATGAATAATCTATGTCTGGAATCACATCCTGTGAAGCCCTACGTTCACTTACTAATTTAGCATACTCTTTTTCATAATAACTTTTAACGACCTCTTCATTAATTTCTTCATCATAGCAATTAGCGATTTCCACCCCATGTATATACATTTCCCATCTTCTACGATAGGGGGAATGATGTATTTTTTTTGCCAGACATTCTATTTGATAAGGGTATTGGGTGAGGACAACGGGTTTATGTTTTGGAAGATTTGGTTCAACAAAGGTGAGGAATATTCTGTGAAATGTATCTTCCCAACTCTCTAAGGTGGGGGGGAGGTTTAGTCCTAGGTGAGTTGCTGCTTGGCGGATAAGGGGGATTGTTTGAACCTTATCAAGGTCAACTTGGGCATACTTATACATAGCTTCACTTACACTCAACTTAATGAAAGGGGGAAGGGCTGATTCTGGAGTCCCTTTTAATGAAGTGTTATATAACAACTCTTCAGTAATACCAATTGACTGTTCATCATTAGCTCCAATAGTGTAATATTCGAGCATAGTAAACTCAATATTGTGGTGAGCTCCTAATTGTTCCTTATTTCTAAAACATTTTGATATCTGATAAATACTTTGATTCACCTCTTTAAGAATTTGTTTCATAAAAATTTCAGGTGATGGTACTAAATAGAGTTCCTTGCTGTTATTGATATCGCTTAGGTATTGAGTTGCAAAATTAGCAATAGAGCTCTCTGGAATAAGGGTAGGGGAGAGAATTGGGGTAGATACTTCTAAGTATCCTTTTTGTTCAAAGAAATGTCTAATGTGTTTAGTTAATTCACTACGCCCTTTTATTGCTTGTATGTCCATATGTAGAGGAATATAACCTACTCTTCTTCATCCTGTAAAGATGAGTGATATGGACACTCATGTTATCCTTTAAGTATACTTACGATAAGATGAATACAATAGATTACCAAGAAGATGACATTATATATGCTCTTGCTACCCCTTTAGCACCAAGCGCCCTTGCTATTATTAGAATCAGTGGTGCTGGATGTAAGAAATTATTAGCTCCCCATTTCTCTAAGCCCTCTTCCCTCATAAAAGGAAAGAGCCACACATTATTACATGGAAAAATTTTATCTTATTCTAAAAAAGAAACCATCGATGAGGTTCTCTTATCTTTATTTGATGATAAAAGAGGCTACACGGGAGAAGAGAGTATTGAAATAGCGTGCCACGGAAGCTTGTTTGGGATAGAGGCAATATTTACCCTCCTCTCACAAATAGGCTTTCGTAGTGCAGCCCCTGGAGAGTTTACTTTTAGGGCATTTAAACATGGCAGATTAGACCTCACTCAGGCAGAAGCCGTGATGGAAATAGTCGATTCTCACTCCCAAAAAGCCCATTCTCTTGCCCTTAGTCGCCTAGAGGGGGATCTTTTTAAACGAATGGATTACTTAAAGAAGCAAACTCTTCAAGCAATGAGTTCGATTGAAGTACAACTCGATTATGCTGAAGATGATTTTTCTGATGAAGTTGTGTTCCCGTCTCACATTATTCGTGAAGTAAAAGAATCTCTAGACTCACTTATTGAAACCTATTCTGTAGGAAAGATGTATAAAGAAGGGGCCCTTGTTGTATTAGCTGGCTCTACAAATGCTGGTAAGTCAACTCTCTTTAACCTTTTGATGAAAAGTGAAAGATCAATTGTTTCAGAGACGCATGGAACAACTCGAGATTTTATTGAAGGGCATACTGTAATTGGGGGAATCCCTATCACTATTTTTGATACAGCAGGTCTAAGAGATTCTTCTGATGCTGTTGAAATGGAAGGGATAAAAAGAAGTCGCTATTTATTAGAAAAAGCTCATGTGATTGTATTACTCGTTGATGCAGATGAGGCAGAACTACAGATGTCTCATCACCTGAATATCATAGATGACCCTCGATGCATTACAGTTTATAATAAGAGTGATATTGCCCTTAGAGCTATTCCAGAAGGGGTAATCGCGATTAGTGCAAAAAATGGACAAGGATTTGGGAAATTAGAAGAACACATACTCGCTAAGATAAAAAAAGATATGCCAATTATTCAGACAGAGGCCCTGATTATTGAATCAAAGAGGCAACATGATCATCTTGTTAGTGCAAGTTCTTCCCTTAAAAGTGCCCTTGAAATGGGTGAAAAAGCTCTTCCCCTTGATTTAATAGCTGTTGAAGTGCAAGAAGCTCTATCAGCTTTAGGAGAATTAACAGGAGAAGTTACCTCTTTTGATATTCTCGAACAAATATTTAGTGGATTTTGTGTAGGAAAATAAATATATGGATTATGATGCAATTGTTATTGGAGCTGGACATGCTGGAATTGAAGCATCTCTCGCATTGGCTCGTCTTGGAAAGAAAACGATACTTATTACCCAAAGCTTAGATGCAATAGGGAGACTTTCTTGTAACCCAGCTATTGGAGGCCTTGCAAAAGGTAATATTGTAAGAGAAATTGATGCTCTTGGTGGTGAGATGGCTCACCTCATTGATAAATCAATGATTCAGTTTAGAGTCCTTAACCTTCGTCGTGGGCCAGCTGTTCAAGCTCCAAGGGCTCAAGCAGATAAATTCACCTATAATCGTTTGGCAAAAGAGAGTGTAGAACACCAGTCCTCCCTCAACGTGTTTCAAGATACAGTAGTTGATTTGATGATAGATGAATCAACAAAACACATCGTAGGGGTTGTAACTGAACGAGGAAATAAAATTAGTGCTAAAACTGTGGTTCTTACTACAGGAACCTTCATGGAAGGGAAGATTTTTATTGGTGAATATGTTACCTCTTCTGGGCGTTTAGGAGAGCCTGCTGCCCTTGGCCTTGGTCCCGCTCTACGAAAGAAAGGGTTCAGGGTCGACAGACTTAAAACAGGAACTCCTGCTAGGGTAAGAGGTTCATCAATCGATTTTTCAAAGATGGAAATGCAAGCAGGTGATGAAGTCATGATGCCCTTTAGTTTTGATTATAGTGAGATACAACGCCCAAATCTTTCTTGTTATATTACCTTTACTAATGAAAAGACTCATGAAGTCATAAGACGAAATATGCATAGGTCTCCCCTTTATTCGGGAGAAATTGTTGGAAAGGGTCCCCGCTACTGTCCTAGTATTGAAGATAAGGTTGTTCGCTTTCCAGATAAAGACCGACATCAAATATTTGTCGAGCCCGAAGGTATCGGAACAGAAGAGTACTATCTAAACGGAGCAAGTTCTTCCCTTCCTGAAGATGTTCAACTTGATTACATACATTCAATTCCTGGCCTTGAAGAGGCTGTAGTTATGAGACCTGCCTATGCAGTAGAGTACGATTATTTAGACCCAACTCATCTATACCCTTCTCTTGAATCAAAGATTGTAGGAGGGCTTTTTATCGCTGGCCAAACAAATGGAACTAGTGGATATGAGGAAGCTGGATGCCAAGGGTTAATGGCAGGAATTAATGCTGCTAGAAAGCTTGAAGGGGAAAAGCCCCTTATTTTGGGAAGAACTGAAGCCTATACTGGTGTTCTTATTGATGACTTGGTCACAAAAGGGACAAAAGAACCTTATAGAATGTTCACTTCTCGTGCAGAATATCGCCTTAATCTTCGTCATGATAGTGCTGATCAGCGCCTTACTCCCTATGCGTACGAAATTGGATTACAAAAAGAAGAAGCAATGCAGCGCTTGAATAAGAAAGTTGAACAAATCGACATGGTAAAAACTCTATTGCAAAATCGAAGGATAGGCAATAAAACAGCATCAGCTTTGCTTCTTCAAAATGATATAAATCTTGATGATATTGCAAAAGAACTTCCAGAGATAAAAACGTTTGATCCTGTTATCATGTATCAAGTAGAACTTGATATCAAATATAGTGGCTATATCCAGCGTCAAGATAAACAAGTTGAACGCTATTTGAAAATGGAAAAAATTATCATTCCACCCACATTTAATTATGATGAGATTGATGGATTGAGTGCCGAAGCCAAAGAGAAATTTAAAGATATTAGACCTATTACATTAGGACAAGCTGGAAGGATTTCTGGTGTTCGTAATAGCGATATGGCAGTTCTTATGGTTATGTTATCGAAATCAAGAAAACATAAGGAGAGTGATGAGAATGGCCAATCATAAAGAATTGTTACTCGAAGGCCTTAAAGAGCTAAACCTCTCTCTTAGTGACCCCCAAATTAGTCAATTATTGCAATATGAAAAAGAAATTAATTTCTTTAATGATGCCTATGGACTAGTG
>SABI01000729.1 GCA_009929055.1 Spirochaetia bacterium
TGACGGAGTAAAAGCTACGGCCGCTAATTACGCAAAAATGCTCAATACGGATCTTACTTTCAATATGCGCGCACTCTTCACTGAGAACCAAACAGAGCACCGTAAGTTAATTGAAAGTCTGTTTAAACCAGAACTGGATAGATTAGGAGCAGAAGCAGTAGTGGAGCGAATAATAAAAGCCAAAGCTCATAGAGACGCTTGTCGCACTCTCTGTCAGGGGTCAGGAGCATACATGGAACGATTTGAAGCAGAAGGATATACGGAAAGCATGCTGAACCTAATAAAACGCCCAGACATAAAAGCTATAGAAAATAAGCTATTTGAGGCGAAACTAGAACTTGATAGGCTAACAAATGGTTCTGAGGATAGATATAAGCTAGAAGAAGAAAAACTAAACTCAGAGAGGACAGCCGCACTGCAAAAGATAAAAGATGAGGGCATAGACCTGAGAGAGAAAATAAGGGTTGATAACGAAGCGAAACAGAAAGAGTACGATGCGAAAAAAGCTAACTACGACAGCCTGTTAAAACAGTATGAATCCGATATGCAAACCCTGAATGATATTTTGTCCCTTGCATCTTGTCTCTCCCCTGAGCGTCTGGAAAAATTGACACTAGTTGTCAAAGAAGAGATAGCCGAAAGAGAAAAAACAAAACCAATAGCTCCGGTGTTAGAAGCGGCCGACGGCTCGCTAAATGAAAGACTGGTAAACAAGCTCTCTGAATATAAGAAATTAGAAGAGACACCTCTCCCAACCATAACAAAGGACACCGTTGACACATCTGAAGTAGAGGCAAAAATAAAGGTTATTGAGACAGAAAAAGAAGGAGCAGAGGCAACAGCAAATCTCTATGACAGATACCAATTATGGTTAAAATGGATCGAAGCAAAGGGTCTGTATGAGAAAGAGGTAGACACGCTTCGTAAAATGTACGCTAGTATTGACACTGGAGTAAAAGGGATGCACATTGTACCAGTTGAGACAGAGTCGGATAGGGTTGAGGTTTGGGTTCAGTACGACGGAAGTTATGACAAGGAATTCTTCCATAACGATAATGCAGAATTGAGATTTATGTTCCAGTACTCTTCATTCCAACG
>SABI01000730.1 GCA_009929055.1 Spirochaetia bacterium
CTTTAACACCATCATGAGCATTAGAGTAAACTGCACTGTCTCCCACAATACGAACCTTATCCCCCACTTTGAGAGCACTTGTAGGCTTAGGAACTTCTTGCTTTCTGGTTTCTTCAACCACTTGTACTTTTTTGAGACTATTTCCAAACCCTGTTTTTATAACAGTCAGAGAGTGGGAATACCCACTGTCTTTATTCAGCGTTCTTTTCACATTTGATACAAAGTAAAGTCCTGATAGGAATTTACCTATTCCATTTATTTTTACAGTGTCTCCCACCTTAATGCGAATGGACTTCTCAGTAGAGGTGAGTATTAAATCGCCCTTGAGGGTATTAAATTCAATCTCAATATACTCTTTATCCGCTTTCTCTTTTGAGTCGGACTTCTTAGCTGTAGCAGTGGTAGTTTGCTTACTTGTACCAGTAGCTTCCCCACCAGAGTCTTTACTGGACTTCTGCACCCACTGTCGTTTTACAGGGTCATAAACCATTTCAGTATTGGAACGTCCTCCACTTGATGGCTTATAGGTATCTTGTGGCATTTACACTCACCTCCTTACTTCCATGTTCTTGTTGCAGGGTCATAAGTGTAGTTCTTAGTCGGAGAAGAGGAAGTCTTGACAGGTTCACCTTGCACCTCACGAGCAGTATTGGAATCTGTAGCATTTGCAGAATCCTTAGACTTATCTTTAGCAACAATATCAGCTTTTGCGACTTCTTCCTGTCTGGTCTCCTTATTGATTTGAGGACTAAAACTCATCACATCATACGGGAACTTCTTATAATACACAGTGGAAGCGGGGTCTTGTAAAAGTCCTTTCTTCACATAGTACAAAGTGTCTCCTACTAACTTACACATAAAAGGCTCACGCTCTTCTCCCGCAAGATTTTCACAGAACTCAATGTCTGTAACATTGCTTTGAGAAATCGTGTCCTCTTTTTTAAAAGTGTACCCTGACTGTATCACACACTTATATCCATATTCTTGAGCAATCTTCTGCACAACTTGAGGTCTGGTCACATTGTCCCAAGACCTTTTCTTTTTCTTGCGGTTCATAATATGAGACTCATCAAGACAAAAGATTGAGAGTACAGGGA
>SABI01000731.1 GCA_009929055.1 Spirochaetia bacterium
TGGTTTCATGGATGCAATGACATGTGGTGAGGAAATCTATCAATGTGATATTGTAGGTGGAGAACCAGTCATTGAGAGGGTGAACCCATTAAAGATTAGGATATTCAAGTCTGGGTACAGTAATAAGGTGGAAGATGCTGATATGATAATCCTTGAGGATTATTGGTCTCCAGGTAGAGTAATAGATACATATTATGATGTATTATCTCCAAAGGACATAAAGTATATTGAGACTATGCCTGATTATATAGGTCAGGGAGCTGTTGACCAGATGGATAATATTGATGAGAGATATGGGTTTGTCAATCAAAATATGATTGGTGATGAAATAACTTCTAGAGATGGAACCTATTTTTTTGACCCAGCTAATCTATTTACAGAGGGTATAGCAAATTCACTACTTCCTTATGACTTGGCAGGTAATCTTAGAGTGCTTAGATTATACTGGAAGTCAAAGAGAAGGATACTTAAGGTTAAATCTTATGACCCTGAAACTGGTGAGGAAGAATGGAACTTCTACCCTGAGACTTATGTAATAAATAAGGAAGCAGGGGAAGAAGTACAATCATTCTGGGTTAATGAAGCATGGGAAGGAACTATGATTGGCAATGAAATATTTGTCAATATGAGACCAAGATTGGTTCAATATAACAGGTTGAGTAATCCTTCAAGATGTCACTTTGGTATTGTAGGTTCAATCTATAATTTAAATGATAGTAGACCTTTCAGTTTAGTAGATATGATGAAGCCATATAACTATTTGTATGATGCTATTCATGACAGATTGAATAAGGCTATTGCTTCAAACTGGGGTTCCATCTTAGAGCTTGACTTATCTAAAGTCCCTAAAGGCTGGGATGTTGGTAAGTGGATGTACTATGCAAGAGTAAATCATATTGCAGTTATAGATAGTTTCAAGGAAGGTACTATAGGAGCCTCTACAGGTAAGTTGGCAGGTGCTCTTAATAATGCTGGAAAGGGAATGATTGAGACTAATATAGGTAACTATATTCAGCAACAGATTAACCTTCTTGAGTTTATTAAGATGGAAATGGCTGAGGTTGCAGGTATATCTAAGCAAAGAGAAGGTCAGGTAT
>SABI01000732.1 GCA_009929055.1 Spirochaetia bacterium
TCACTGAGCTTGACCTTATTCCGGGCAAAGCACTTTTAATTCCCTCTTATGAAGAGGTGGTGAAGAAGCTTGGATAACCAAGTTCAAGTTATGTGGGAAGTTTCCATATCTGGGGCAGAGTTAGATTCTTCAAGAAGAAATCTCATTGAGAGTATCCAACTTGATGAAAATTGTGACGGGTCTGATACGTGCACCTTAAAGATTAATGACCCAGAGTTTTTATTCATTGAGGACGATATTTTTGTAAAAGACGCAACTGTATCAGTGACTTACTATGTGTTGGGTGACACAGACTACTATCAATTTGACGGATATATTTCAGCAATTGACATTAACTTTCCCGATAATGGAACGCCAACCTTGAGTATTTTCTGCTTAGATGAAACTCACTTAATGAATCGTGTAGAGAGAAGTCAAACGTGGAAAGATGTAACCAGAGCACAAGTAGCCCAAGAGAAAGCTCAATACTATGGATTAACCTTTGAACTTACTCCTTCTTACGCAGGAAAAGTAGAATCTACTATTACTCAGAGTGGGGAAACAGACATTGCTTTTTTAGAGAGAATAGTTAACGGTGAAAAGCCAAAACTGTATATGTGCAAAGTGATAAACGGTACTATGTTTTACACCGAAAAGGGAATTCTATCTGACCCTGTAGAGACCTTTAGATATAAAAAGTATCCGTGGGCCATTTCATCGTTTGATCCAAAAATCAATAAAGAGACTATTCCCTCAGAAGTTACTGCGTCCGATATTTCTTCCGATAAAACAGAGGACTCTACTACAGTTTCCCCTTCTGATGTTGAAGCACAGGGAAAGACTCCTTTAAGCTCTTCCTTCCCAGTTCATCTTCAGACTTGGTATAACCCAGAAAACAGATTGTGGGAAGTGTATAACCCAGATATTTTGAAAGAATAGGGGTGATATAAGTTGCCTAATGACACATATACCAATGAAGGTAAACAAGGTTCAGAAGTTAGACCACTGCCCATACTTCAGTATGACGTGGCGTCTAGAAGCTATGTTTACTTGTATTACCCCCCTAGCACTCCTGCTACACCACCAACAACAACAACACCTGACCCTGTAGCCAAAGC